>JADFDL010000068.1 GCA_018262875.1 Rhodocyclaceae bacterium
GCAGTGATGGATGCGCACGACCAGCGCCGAGCCGCCATCGTAGTTGTCGACCAGGTGATAGCTCCACAACGGGCGGTTCGGGTCGAGCGGGGTGGACATCAGATCGGCCGCCATCTTCTGCAACTCCGCCTTGTGGTCGCCGGCGGGCAGGGCGGCGTGGTGCAGGTGGCCATCAAGGTCGAAGTCCGCGTCGTCCTCCCACCAGGCGCCGGTGGCGTCGTGCACGACTTTCTGGCGGAAGCGGCGATAGGGCAGCAGCCGCGCTTCCAAGGTGCGCCGCAGGCGGGCGTAATCCATGGGACCGTCGAACATCATGACGCCGACGATCATCATCAGGTTGGTCGGCCGGTCCATGCGCAGCCAGGTGGTGTCGACCGGGGAGATGCGCTCGCGCTTGCTCATTGGAGTAGGGGTGCCGTCAAGGGGATCGGGACGATTCGCCTATAATACCGGAGGACGGGGGCATGGGCCCGGCCGTCGAGAACCTTCCGGGAGATGAAAATGGCGGACCTTCAGGCAAGCTTCGAGGCGGCGGTGGCAGCCTCCAAATCGCTGAGCGAGCGGCCGGACAATCAGACGCTGTTGCAGCTCTATGCCCTGTACAAGCAGGGCACGGCCGGCGATGCGGAGGGCAAGCGGCCCGGCTTCGGCGACATGGTCGGGCGCGCCAAGTTCGATGCCTGGGCGGCGATCAAGGGCACCGGCAAGGAGGCTGCGATGCAGCGCTACATCGACCTGATCGAATCCCTCAAAGGCTGATCACACTTTCGGGCCGGCATCCGGCCCGAAGTTCTCGTCGAAAAACCGGTGGATCTCTTCCTCGACACGCGGCTTGATCGCAAAAAGGAGGAAGCCGAGCCGGACGCGGATGTGCACTTCCTTCTTTTCCACGACCAGTTCGCCGCTGACGCCGCTGCGCTTGAAGACGAGGACGTTGTCGTCCCATTCATAGGCGAGATCGAACTCTTCGTCGAGCTGGCGGGCGATCTTCTCGGCGGCCTGGCGGGCGGCCTTGGCGCTCATGGTGTGCTTGCGGCGGATCAGGATGTCGCTCATCGGCGTTTTCCGATTTCTGTTTCTGGGAATTCCGGCGGATTGTATTCGAGTCGCCGCCACCCGTCACCGGCTGTGGGATTTTGCACATTGCCGGGGATGGCGCGAGAATAAGACAGTCCTCTGGCAGGACATCCTTTCATATAGGCAAGGCGCCAACGCGCCGCAGAATCGCCCATGTTCAGCATTCCGATCCAGATTGCCATCGTCAACTCCATCATCGGCAATGCCGTGCTGGCGGGGATATTCCTTTACCTGTGGCGGGTGGACAAGCGCGAAAGTGCGCTGGGCTACTGGGCGGCTGCCTCCGCCGCCAGCGCCTGCCGGATTTCTTTTCGGCTCATCCGGCTGGAGGGCTACCCGGCGGCGATTTATGGTGAAGCGCTTTGCGGCGCGATTTCGGTCGTCCTGCTCTGGATGGGCACGCGGGTGTTCGTCGGGAAGCCCTTCGAGGCGCCGTGGAAGGTTGGCCTGGTCGCGGCGGCGGGCATGGGCGGGGTGGCTGGCCTGGGGGCAATCGGCGCCATCCCGATCGTCATTCCTTACCTGATTGCCGGGGTGGTTTGCTTTCTGGTCGGCCTCGCGCTGCTGCGGCGCGGGCGCGAACATCCCGGCGTCGGCTACAGCATCATCGGCTTCTTCTTCGCGCTCTACGGCGGCTACCTTTTCGTTTTTTCCAATCTGGCATCGGCCCCGCAGGATCCGCGAGCCTACATTTTCGGGCCGATCATCAATCTGGCGATGGGCATGGTGCTGCTGGTGGTCACGCAGCGCAAGCAGCAGTTTGCCGCCGACAAGCTCAGCGATGCGCTGCTGCGCGAGGCGGAGGGGCGCCGCGCCGCGGAAGACGTGGGGCTGCAAAGCGAGCAGCGCTATCGCGCCATCGTCGATACCACGCGCAGCCTGATCGGATTGCTGACGCCGGACGGGACCCTGATCGATATCAACCGCACGGCGCTGGAGCGGGTCGACGTCCGCCGCCAGGATGCGATCGGCAAGCCGTTCTGGGAGACGCCGTGGTGGACGCATGACGCGGAGCAGCAGCAGCGGCTGAAGCAGGCGATCCGGCGGGTGGCTGCGGGCGGTCACGACCGATTCGAATCCACGCACCCCTCCGCCGACGGGAGCATCGGCTATTTCAATTTCTTCCTGACGCCGATCCGCGACGCTGCCGGCCAGGTGATCTACCTGGTGCCCGAGGCCCACGATATTTCCGCCCGCCGGCGGATTGAGCAGACGCTGCATGTTGCCGAGCAGCGCTTTCGCGCCATCAGCGAGGGGTCCATGCTGGGGGTGTTCGCCACGGATCCGCAAGGCAAGACCAATTTTTTCTCCCGGCGCGCCAACGAAATCACCGGCATTTCGGAATCCGCCGCGATCGGCGGCCGCTGGGCCGAACATGTTCATGCGGGTGACCGGAGCCAGCATAAAACACAATGGCGCAACGCCATCGCGGAGCGCAAGCCTTTCGTCAGCGAGCGCCGCTATGTGCGGCGGGACGGCAGCATTTCCTGGGCGCGTGTCCATGTCGCGCCCATTATCGAGGGGGAGAGCCTGCTGGGCTTTGTCGGCACCGTCGAGGACATCAATGCCCGCAAGCAGTCCGAACTGGCCTTGCGCGAGAGCGAAGAGCGGTTTTCCAGCTTCTTCGCACTGTCTCCGGAACCTTTTGTCGTTGCCGCTTATCCCGTGGGAGAGTTCATCCAGGTGAATGAGGCCTGGGAGCGCACCTTCGGCTTCAGCCGGAATGAGGCGGTCGGACGGACCGGGATCGGCCTCGGCCTGTGGGAGAACCCCGAGGACCGGCGCAAGCTGTACGAGGCCATCGTGCGCCGCGGAGAGGCGCGCAGCGGCGAGACAAGGCTGCGACGCAAGAACGGCGATTTCATCGTCGTCCAGATGTCGGCGCGGGTGGTGACGGTAGGACAGAATAAATACATCCTGTGGGGGGCCCATGACGTCACCGAGCGCAGGCAGATGGAGCAGGCGCTCAGGGAAAGCGAGGGGCGCGTTTCCCAGGTGTTTTACCTGCTGCCCGACCTGGTGACCATCAGCAGCCTCGAAGAAGGGCGCTTCGTCGACATGAACTACCAGTTTGAAGCCATGATGGGCTTTACGCGGGAAGAAGCCATCGGCAAGGCGACGGCGGATCTCGGCATCTGGGTGCATGCGGGGCAGCGCCAGCAGTTTATCGAGGACGTGAAACGCGACGGCATGGTGCGCAGCCGGGAGATCGCGGTGCGGCGCAAGGATGGCCGCGAGATGATCTGCGAGACGTCCGGCAGCATCTTCGACTGGCAGGGCCAGAGCCTGCTGCTGATGGTGACGCGCGATGTGACGGCGCAAAAGGTGCTGGAAAGGGCGCGGGTTGCAGCCGAGGCGGGCTTGCGCGAAAGCGAGGAGAAATTCTCCAAGGCTTTCTACAGCAGTCCGGACTACATGACGATCAGCCGGCTGTCGGACGGCGTCATCCTGGACTGCAACGAGGCGTTCGAGAGTTTTACCGGTTATGGCCGCGCCGAGGCCATGAATCGTACAACGCTCGATCTGGGCATCTGGCTGCATCCGGCGGAACGCGCCCGGTTTGCCGACATCCTCAGGCAGCAAGGTTGGCTGCGGGATTTCGAGTGCACCTTGCAAGGCCGCGACGGACGCCGGATGATCGCCTTGGTGACGGCTTCGACGATCGACATGAACGGCGAGCAATGCGTCATCGCCGTCGCGCGCGACGTAAGCCGGCAACGCCGCATGGAGCAGGAATTGCGCGCCGGCGAGGAAATGTTTTCCACCATATTCCATCAACTGCCGGTAGCCATTGCGGTGTCGACAAGACAGGAAGGCCGCTATATCGACGTCAACACTGCCTGGCTGGAGCAGTTCGGCTACAGCCGCGATGACGTCGTCGGCAAGACCGGGCGGGAGTTGAATTTCTGGGTCGACCTCGACGACAGGGCGAAACTGGCGGAACATCTTGACCATGAATCGGCTTTCTTCAGACGCGAGATCGCTTTCCGCGCCAGGGACGGGCGGCTCATTCTGACCGAGTGCTCCGGGCGGCTTTTCGGTATTGGCGGCGAGGAAGTCATCATCTGGAGCGCGCCGGACATCACTGAACGCAAGCGCATCGAGCAGGCGCTGCGTGAGGGCGAGGAGATGTTTTCCGCCATTTTCCACCGCTCGCCGGTGGCGCTCGGGGTGACATCGGTCCCCGATGGGCGCTATATCGATGTCAACGAGACATGGGAAAGACAGTTCTGCTTTACGCGCGAACAGATGATCGGCCGGACCAGCCTGGATATCGGACTTTGGCTCGATCCGGATGAAAGGACACGGTTGTTCTCGGATCTCGATAAGGATTCGCAGGTGCAGAATCGCGAAGTACACTTCCTCTGCGGCGATGGGCGGGAAGTGCTCTGTGAGTTGTCGGGCCAGGTTTTCGAGCTGAATGGCAGGAACGTGCTCCTGTGGGGCGCGCACGATGTTACCGAGCACCGCCGAGCCCAGCGCGAGATCGAGGAACTCAACCTGCGTCTGGAGGCTCGCGTGCTCGAGCGGACCGCCAAACTGAAAAAGGCCAATGCCGAGATCGAGACGGCCATGGAGTCTCTCAAACTGGCGCAGCATGAGCTGGTACGCGCGGAGAAGCTGGCTGCGCTGGGATCGCTCGTGGCGGGCGTGGCCCATGAATTGAACACCCCCATCGGCAACAGCGTGACCGTGGCCAGCACGCTGCACGACAAGACGGAGGTTTTTGGCCAGGCCGTGGCATCGGGCAAGCTGAAGCGCTCGACCCTCGACCATTACCTGGAGGACACCCGCACCGGCAGTGATTTGCTGCTGCGCAACCTCATGCAGGCGAGCGATCTGATCGTCAGTTTCAAGCAGGTGGCGGTGGACCAGGCCAGCGCCCAGCGGCGCCGCTTCGGCCTCAGGCAGGTTGTCGAGGAAGTGGCCGCCACCCTGGCGCCGATGCTCAAGAAGACGCCGTTCAAGCTTGAGCTGGAATTGGCCGATAATGTCGTCATGGACAGCTTCCCGGGCTCGATCGGGCAGGTGATAACCAATCTTGTTACCAACGCACTGGCCCATGCCTTCGAGGATCGGGAGTACGGTGTCATGCATATCAAGACCTGGCGGCGAGGGCTGCATGGGGTGGAGATGGTGTTTACGGACGATGGCGTGGGTATTCCGGAAGCCGACATGAAGCGGGTGTTCGATCCTTTCTTTACGACGAAGCTCGGGCGGGGCGGCAGCGGTCTCGGCCTGCACATTGTCTATAGCCTGGTGACGCGCGTGCTGGGCGGCAGAATCCAGGTGACGAGCCAGCCCGGCCTGGGCACCCGCTTCCAGATCAGCCTGCCCATGAAAGCGCCCGACAGGGCGGAACGCGAGACATGAGCAAAAGCGGCGACAAGGCGGAGGCGGGCGACCTGGTCGAGATTGTCGACGACGGGGACGATGCCGCCGTTCCCGCCGGCCTGGCGTCATGGCGGGTGCTGATCGTCGATGACGAACGCGAGGTGCATTCGGCCACGCTGTTCGCGCTCAAGGGCCTCATCGTGGCGGGGCGCCCGCTGGCGTTCCTGCATGCCTATTCGGCCGCCGAGGCGCGCGGCATCATGGGCAGCACGCCGGACGTTGCCGTCGTGCTGCTCGATGTGGTGATGGAGAAGGGCGACGCCGGACTGCAACTGGTGCGCACGATCCGCGACGAGTTCGGCTGCGTCGACACCCGCATCATCCTGCGCACCGGCCAGCCGGGTTATGCGCCCGAACTCGATGTCATCCGCGACTACGACATCAACGATTACAAGACCAAGTCCGAGCTGACCCGCACGCGGCTGGTGACATCCCTGACGACGGCGATTCGTTCCTATGAGCAGATTCGCATGGTGCTCGAAAGCGAACGCGGCATGGACGGAATCGTTCGCTCGGCGCCTTCCCTTCACGCGCAACATGACCTGAAAGGCTTCGCCAAGGCAGCCCTGCAACAGGTAGTCATGCTGCTGGGTACGCCGGCGCACGGTGTTTTTTGCGCCCGCCGCGAAGCCGGTGGGGAAACGAACGATGAACCGCCCTACTTTGTCGCGGCGGCCTGGGGGTGCTATGCGGGCGAGACGGATCGCGATATCGATGCGGTGCGCAATCCGGAACTGATCGAGATGCTGGCGCGCTGTCGCCGACCGGGCGGCCAGCTGCTGGAGTCGAATGCCTTGTCGCTTTGCCTGGGAGAAGGCGACAGCCGGGCCTTGCTGCATGTGCGCGTCGATCGCCCGCTCAACGATCTGCAGCGCCGGCTGGTGGACGTGCTGGCCGTCAGCATTGCCGTCGGCCTGGAGAACGTGGTCCTGTTTCGCCAGCTCCGCAGCTATGCCTATTTCGAGCCCCTTTGCCACTTGCCGAACCGGGCAAATTTCATTTCGCAGATCGACTTGCGCCTGCAGCGCGGCGAAACGGACTGGACGGCGTCGGTGGTGGATATCGACCATTTTTCCGACATCAACGCCGCCCTCGGCCATCAGACGGGCGATCAGTTGCTGAAAGCGGTGGCCAGGCGCTTGCGCGACGGGCTTCAGGATGAGGTTGTGCTGGCCAGGGTATCGGGCGGCACGTTCGGTCTGCTCGGACGGGACGGAGCGCTCGATCCCGAGCAGGTGATTGCCCTGTTCGCGCAGCCGTTCGTGGTCGATGGCCAGTCACTCATGATTCAGCCCTGCCTGGGTCTGGAAAAGCTCTCCGAAGCCGAAGGCACCGGAGCGGATGTCTTCAAGAATGCCAATATCGCACTCTCCCGCGCGCGAGTGGACCGGCGCGATCGCTGGCAATACTTTACCCGCGACATGCAGGTTGCCACACAGCAGCGCCTGGGCCTGCTGCATGACTTGAGGCACGCGGCCGAAGCCAAACGCGGGCTGTCCCTGCATTACCAGCCCCAGGTCGATATCGCGCAAGGCCTCGTGACTGGCGCGGAAGCCCTCATGCGCTGGACCAATGATCGCGGCGAGAGCGTTCCGCCCTATCGGTTCATTCCGGTGGCCGAGTATTCCCATCTCATCATCGAGCTGGGGGAATGGGTGCTGTGCTCGGCTTGCGGACAGTTGCGCGAATGGGATCGCGCCGGTCTCGACGGGCTGCGCATGTCGGTGAACGTCTCGCCGGCGCAGTTTCGCGATCCGGGATTCGTCGACATGGCACGGCGCTGCATTCTGGACTCCGGCATCGATCCGGCCCGGATCGAACTTGAGGTGACGGAAAGCATGGCGCTGACCGAAACCGAATCCGTAGTGGCGACGCTGCACAAAATGAGGCAATTTGGCGTCAGCATCGCGGTGGATGATTTCGGCAGCGGTTTCTCTTCGCTCGGCCACCTGCTCCAGCTTCCCCTGAACCGCCTCAAGATCGACCGGGTTTTCGTGTCCGACCTTGCGGCCGGCAGTTCGGGTTCAACCATAGCGGAGATGATCGTCAAGCTGGGCAAGATGCTCGGCTTGTCGGTGATCGCCGAGGGCGTCGAGACCAGCGAGCAGCTCGACGCCCTGCGCGAGATGGGCTGTCAGGAAATACAAGGCTTCTATTTCTCGCCGCCGGTGCCCGCCGGCGAATTCGCTGCGCTCCTCAAGAAGAAGCTTTACCGCTAAGCGGCCTTCAGCGCCCGATCGAGATCGGAGAGGATGTCGTCGATATGCTCGATGCCGATCGACAGGCGCACCATGTCTTCCGACACGCCGGCCTTGGCCATTTCCGCGGCGGAGAGCTGGCGGTGCGTGGTCGAGGCCGGGTGGCAGGCTAGCGATTTGCAGTCACCGATGTTGACCAGCCTGACCACCAGTTGCAGCGCATCCTGGAAGCGCGCACCGGCCGCCTTGGCGTCGCCTGTGCTGCTCTTGACGCCGAAGGTGAGGATGCCCGAGGCGCGCCCGCCCATGTACTTTTGCACCAGGCCGTGGTCCTTGTGGTCCGGCAGGCCGGCGTAATTCACCCAGGATACCTTGGCGTGGTCCTTGAGGAACTGCGCGACTTTCTGCGTGTTTTCGCAGATG
>JADFDL010000006.1 GCA_018262875.1 Rhodocyclaceae bacterium
GCCTGGGCGATCTTGGCGCCGGTCGGGCCCGAGCCGGTGAACATCACTTTGTCGATGCCCGGGTCGCCGGTGAGCCAGGCGCCGACTTCGCCGGTGCCGCTGACGGTGTTCACCACCCCGGCGGGGAGCACTTCGTTGATCAGGCGCACCAGCTCCAGCGTGCCGATCGAGGTGTACTCGGAGGGCTTGAGGACCACGGTGTTGCCGACGCGGATCGAGGGGATGATCTGCCAGATGGCGATCAGGAGCGGCCAGTTCCACGGGGCGACGGCGGCGACCACGCCGAAGGGTTTCCTGTGCACTTCGTCGCGGCGGGTGTCGTCTTCGAAGGCCAGTTCGACCGGCAGGTCGAGGCTGGCCGGCACCTGGGTCCACACTTCGCAGCCCCACAGCTCGAAGCGCGCGCCCGGCACCTGGTCGGGGCCGAGGCCGCCGAGCGGCTTGCCCTGCTCGCGCGTGACCCAGTCGGCCAGGTAGGGGGCGTTGGCCTTGATGACTTCGGCGACTTTCATCATCAGGGCCTTCCTTTCGGCATCGGGCCGCGCCGCCCAGGCGGGCTGGGCGGCACGCGCCGCGGCGATCGCATCGGCGACCTGCTGTTGGGTGGAAATGGGCACACTGCCCAGGCTCTCGCCGGTGGCCGGATTGAGCGACTCGAAGGTCTTGTCCGAACCGACCGGCTTGCCGTTGAGGGTGTTGAGATAGGTTTTCATGGCTGGCTCCTAGCGTGGGTTGACGTTGACGAACTTGCGGGAACTTACACCTTCAGTTGATGCTGCCGCCGACACCGGCGAGCGTAAATGTGTGCAGCGCGTCGCCGGCTTCGATCAATGCCGTGTGCGACTGCCTTTCCGGGCGGACCTGGACGGCGAAGGTATGGCCGCCATCCCTGCTGCGAATGACTGCGCCGCCCAGGCCGGCGACAACGATCTCGCCGCCGTCACGCTGCACGCCTGCGGTCAGCGCCTGTTGCGTGCCGCTCGGCACGTCGATCCAGGTGCGGCCGCCGTCGCCGGAGCGCAGGACGCGGCCGCGCATGCCCCAGATCAGCACGGAACCGTCGCGCAGTGCCATGCCGCCCCAGATCGAGCCTTTATACGGCAGCGAAACGGCTTCGAATGAAGCGCCGCCGTCGCCGGAGCGAAAGACGGTGCCGCCTTCGGCGGTGATCCACAACACGCCCTTCGGCCCGGCAAAGATGCTGTACAGATGCTGGTCGGCATACTCGCCGCGGCTGATCGCCGTTTTCTTCCAGGTGCGCCCGCCATCTGCCGTAAGCGCGGCAAAGCCGAAGGCGCCCACCACCAGGCCGCGCTGCGCGTCGAGAAAATGCACGGCGAACGGCACGACTTCGCGGCCCAGTTCCGCCAGCCGCGTCCACTGCTCGCCGCCGTCCTGCGATCCCAGCACGACGCCGCCATGCCCCACCGCCCAGCCCTGCCGCCCCGCGTCGAAAGCCAGGGCGGTCAGCGTGGCGCGGGTGGGGGTGCGCGCCTGGCGCCAGTTGCGGCCGGCATCGTCCGAGAGCAGCACAGTGCCGAAATCGCCTGCTGCGACGATCCTCTCGCCCGCGTGCGCCGCCGCCATGAGCGGCGCCCGCGCGGCATGCGGCGCCATGAAGGCTTCCGTGGCCGGCGCCGCGGCCGCCTGCGGCCACGCCGTGCCGGGCGCGGCGAGGAAAGTCAGGCTGCAGGAGACGGCGAGGATTGCGCGCAGCTTGCTCACGATGCCTCCGTTCCGCGCGCAGCGGAATTCGCGCGGGCGAAAGCCCGCTCGCGTGCCGCATCGACGGCCTGCGGTGAAAGATCGAGGGCCATGGACAAGCGCCCCATCAGCTCGTCCTCGAAACGCGCCAGATTGCCGTCGGCATAGACCACCTGCCAGAGCATTTCCAGCACGGCCTCGCGTTCCTGTTCGCCAAAGCATTCGCGCACGGCCTGGGTGAACACCCAGTCATCCAGGGCCGCGGCGAACTCGCCTTCGGCAATTTGCAGCAATTGGGCGGTTTCTGCCGGCGGCAGCCGGAAGTGTTCGCGGACCAGGCGCTTGACGACGGCGCGCTCCTCCTCGCGGATGCTGCCGTCGACCTGCGCCGCTTCCAGCAGGAGCGCCGCCACGGCCAGATCGGCGCGCGGAAAGGGCAGCAAGGTGGGGGGCGTCCCGGGTGCGGCACGCAGTTTCTCGAGCAGGCTTTTCAGTGGCATGGGTACGCTCAATGGGCCATGAAGGGGGCGCGCACCGGGCGCCGGCGCGGGATCAGCACGTCGATCGTCACCGCCAGCGCGGGCAGCAGAGTGATCGCCATCAGCATGTTCACCATGAACATGAAGGTCAGGAGCAGGCCCATGTCGGCCTGGAACTTGAGCGCCGAGAATGACCAGGTGGCCACGCCGATCGACAGCGTGACGGCGGTAAAGAACGTGGCAATGCCGGACTCCATGAGCGATTGCCTGAAGGCCGTGGCAATGTCGGCGCCCTGCGCCAGGTACAACTGAAGCCGGTTATAGATGTAGTAGGCGTAGTCGACGCCGATGCCGACGGCCAGCACCATCACCGGCAGCGTGGCCACGGTCAGGCCGATGTCGAGTTCCTTCATGAACCAGTAGCCGAGGAAGGTCGCCAGCGTCAGCGGCAGGCAGCAGGCCACCATGGCGCGCCAGTCGCGGTAGGTCAGCAGCACCAGCGCGATGATGGTGGCGTAGACGTAGAGCATCATCGGCAGTTCGGTGGTCTCCAGCACCTCGTTGGTGGCCGCCTGCACGCCGGCATTGCCGCTGGCCAGGCGCACCGACACGCCCTCGAATGTCTCGCGCTCGCGGAACGCGCGCACGGCGGCGATGACGCCCTTGATGGTGGTGGCCTTCTGGTCGGTCAGATAGATATTGACCGGCAACACCGTGCAGCCGGGATTGAACAGGCCGGTGCCCTCGGGAATCAGGCCGACGGAATTGGCCAGCGAACGCTCATCCAGCGCCAGGGCGGTCCACTTCGGATACCCCTCATTGGTGCCGGCATAGGCCTGCTTGGCCAGTTGCGCAACCGAAGCGACCGAGAGGACGCCCGGCACATTCGACATCTGCCAGGCAAACTGATCGATGTACGCCATCGCGTCGGTCCGGTAGCAGCCATCCTTGGGCGTCTCGAAGACGACCGTGAGGACGTCCAGGCCGAGGTCGAAGCGCTCGACGATCGCCGCCGCATCCCGGTTGTAGCGGGAATCCGCATGCAACTCCGGCGCACCCGGCTTCAGGTGGCCGACGTGCCGGCTCTGGCTCTGCTGGTAGGCGAAGGCGAACAACACCATGCCGACCAGCGTGCCGATAGCGGCATTGCGCGTCGTGGCAATGCGGCCGAAGTAGCTCATGGCGCGCGCACGCGCTTCGCGCCGCTGGTGCGCGCGCGCCACGTAATCCTCGCCGAACCGGCAATAGGAAGCCGCCACGGGCAGCATGATCAGGTTGGTGACGATCTTGTAGGCAACGCCGATGGACGCGGTGATGCCCAGCTCGCGGATCATCGGGATCGGGATCAGGGTCAGCGTGGCGAAGCCGACGAAGGCGGTCACCAGCGCCATGGTGCCGGGGATGAACAGCCCGCTGAAGCTGCGCCGGGCCGCCGTGACGGCATCGTTGCCGGCGCAGATTTCCTTGGAAATGTAATTGATCTGCTGCACGCCGTGAGAGACGCCGATGGCGAAGACAAGGAAAGGCACCAGAACGGCGAGCGGATCGAGCCCGTAGCCGAGCAGCCGCAGCGTGCCGAACTGCCAGATCAGGGACACCAGCGAGCAACCCAGCGGCAGCACGGTCAGCACCAGCGAGCGCGAGTAATAGAACACGGCGGCGGCGGTGAGCAGGAAGGCCAGCGCGAAGAACTGCACCACGCTCCTGGCGCCGTCGGCGATGTCGCCGATCTGCTTGGCGAAGCCGATGATCTGGATCTCGAATTGGGCATCTTCGTGGCGGGCGCGGACGTCCTGCTCCAGCCGCCTGGCGAAATCGAGGTAATCGAGTTTTTCGCCGCTCTTCAGATCGTGTTCGAGGAGATCGGCCACGACCATGGCGCCGCTGCTGTCCTTGGCGACCAGGCTGCCCATGTAGCCGCCGACCAGGGCGTTGTAGCGGATGCGCGCAATCTTCTCCGGCGTGAGCTGGTCGGGCGTAGTGTCGCCGCCGATCACGTCCTCGGCGCGAAAACCCTCTTCCGTGACTTCGAGCACCCGCGTGGTGGGGGTCCATAGCGACGAGACGGTACGCCGGTCGACGCCGGCGAGGAACATCACGGACTGCGTGACCTCGTACAGGCGCTGCAGGCCCTCGGCGGTCCATATCTCGCCCTGGCGCGGATGCACCACGACGATGATGCGGTTGGCGCCGAACACCTCGTCGCGGTACTGGTTGAAGGTCTGGATGAATTCGTGGCCCTGCGGCAACTGCTTGTCGAAGCCGGCATCCATTTTCAACTGGACGGCGAACGCCGCCATCAGCAGGGTGAAGGCGAGCAGCGCGCCAAGCGCCAGGGCGCGTCGCCTGAAGAACAGGTCTTCAAGCCGTTGAACCAGGGGTGCGATCATCTTGATGCGATACCGGAAGGAAGGCGCGGGAGGCGCCCGGGGCGGTCAGCCGCCCCGGGGCTTCGAGTCGATCGTGCGCAGCGAGCTTGCTCAGAAGGTGTAAGAAACGCTCCCGAAGGCGAAATCGCGGTCGCGCATGAGGTTGTTGTTGCCGCCGCCCCAGAAGCGCGTCACGCCGAGATTGGCCTTCCATTTGCTGTCGCGGTCGAAATTGAGGGAGAACGCCGCCGACTTTCGTCCTTCGACGAAAGGCAGGGCATTCGGCGTGGTGCCGTTTACATCATGGGCGAAGTCGAGCTGGGGCGCCATGTTCCAGCCGCTGCCGAAAAGGTTCGGATAGGTCAGGCCCATCGACAGGACATAGCCCCAGGAGGTCTTGTTCGGAATCTCGTAGTTCGACAGCAGGTAGGGCACCTGGCCGGAACGGTCGAGTCCGGGATAGTAGGCGATCGCCGCTTCGCCCAGGACATAGCCTTCCGCGGCGCCGAGCCCGCTCATGATGGCGCCGAGGGGGCTGGAAGGCGCAATCAGATAGAAGCCCGTCAGGTGCGCCTGCCATTTCCGCTCGGTGGTGAAGCCGCGCGCCACCTTGCCGGCATACTCGAACACCGAATACTTGCCGGCCGCCGGCACGGTCGGGTCGATGGCAACGCTGTCCTTCGGCCGGTAGGAGAGCTCCGCGCCGACCGCTACCGGGCCGATGTTGGTATTCATCGATATGCCGAAGAGATTGCGCTTCTCGCCATAGTCTTCGAAATAGGTAACGCCGAGGAGGTTGCTCGGGCTGCCGGCATTCCTGAAACCGATGAAGGGAATCTTGTCGTGATAGCGGATGTAGTAGAAGCCGAAATCGCTGCTCAGGGCGTCCGACTTGTAGCGGAAGGCTGCGCCGAACTGGCCGCCCTTCGGATCGCGCACGCCGTCGCGGTAGGCGACGCTGCCGGTGCCGACGGCGCCATAGGCCGGATTCAACAGCGGATCGGCCAACTGGGCGGCGGTCAGGCCATGCGGCCCGCCCGGGTCGCCGACGGTGCCGGCGGGAAAGGGCGATCCCGGCAGGCCGAAGTTGTTGGCGATCGAAGTCGGCACATAGGCATTGTCAGCGCTCTTGCCGAGCACGTCGGCCGGCGAGAAGAAGGTGCCGACGGCGGGGAACTGGAAGGCATTCCACTTCCACTGGTAATAGCCTTCGAAGCTGAGGTTGTCGGTCACCGAGGCATTCAGCGAAATCATCGGCGCCGGCCGGAAGACCTCCTTCAACTGGGTGCCGGGAACGCTGAAGCGCTGCAGATCGATGGCGTTGGTGATGTTAACGCCGCCGTAGATGAAGACGTCCTCGCCCCAACTGATGACCTGGTTGCCGATCTTGACCTTGGCCGGCCGGTCGCCGATGTGGAACTCCTTGGCGATCCAGGCGTCGAGCCAGGTCCAGTTCTTGACCGCGATATCCTCGGCGGCATTGGAGAGCGGCGTGCGCCGGGTGTCGTCGGCCTTGAAGTCCTTCATCCAGGACGCGCGCAGCAGCGCGGTAAGCCCGGCCGGCGCCTTCAGGTAGAGCTCGTGGGTGCCTTTCAGCGCCACCGAGACGACGTCGCCTTTTTTGTAGTTGAGGTTGCCGTTGTCCGACTGCAGATAGTTGAAGTCGGGCGGCGAATTGACGCCGCCGCCCGGCCCGTACATTTTTTCGCCCAGTGTCCCGGAAACCGCAGTGCAGCCGCCGTTGTCGTTGCCGATCACGCTGCAATGGGTCGATTCCAGCCGCTGCCGGAAACCGAGGGAAATAGTTGAGTCGAAGCTGCCCGACACCGATTCGCCCTCGAATTTGAATGCCGCCGCCGGCTGGCTGGCGAGCAGGCCCAGCCCGCCCAGCGCGACGGCCAGAACTGTCTTGCGACCGGTTCCGATGCCATGTTGGTTCTTTTTCATATTCACCTCCTCAGGTATCGTCGTGTTCAGCGATCGCCGACGCGGCGCAGTTCATCCGGGTTGAAGCGGCTCTTCTCGATGCGCCCCTCGCGGCCGGCCAGCCAGTCGGTTTCCGGGCGCTCCTGCGTCGAGTTCTCGGCAATGTAGCGGCCGACGTTGAGGTCGTAGCCCATGTTTTCCTGGGCGACGCAGGCGGGGATTTCCGGCGCGACGATGAGGCTCGATTCCTGCACGCGCCAGACCTTGCCCTGGGCGTCGTAGTTGTCGACGACCATGATGCCCCAGCTATCCTCGTCGAGATAGAACACCCGCTTCGGGAAGATGTGGCGCATGCCCGCCTTCAGCGTCGCCTCCACTTTCCAGACGCGGTGCAGCTCGTAGCGAACCAGGTCGCGGTTGACGTAGTCCGGGCCGTAAATGTCCTTGTACTTGCGGCCCTTGTCGACCCACTTCCAGCTGTTGTAGGGAATGTACAGCTCCTGCTTGCCGACCAGCTTCCAGTCGTAGCGGTCCATGGCGCCGGCGTACATCGGATACTGGTCCACGGTCTCCAGGTTTTCGTAGCCCGGCACCGGATTGTCGTAGGCGAAGGTCGGCGCGCGGCGCACGCGGCGCTGGCCCGGGAAGTAGAGCCAGGCTTCGCTCGCTGCGTTCATCGACCAGTGGGCGAGGATCATCTCGCCGGTGCGCGCCGCCGGGGACACCACGGCGTTGAGCAGTTTCATCTCGACGCCGTCGACCTCTTCCACGCCTTTGTTGTTGCGGTTGTGGAAGGGAACCGTCACCCACTGATCCTGCATCAGCGGCGTGGAATCGCCGCTCTTGCTGGAAAAGAGCGTCGCGTAATACTCGACGCGGCCCTCACCCTGGTAGCGCAGCTTGTGGTTCCACATGGCTTCGGCGCCGCTCTTGGGAATCGGGAAGATCACCGCCGCGCCGACCGCCTTTTCCAGGCCCCAGCCGTTGGCGGCGAGCTTGGCGTCCTTGGCGTTCGTCCGGGAGCGCTCGTAGACGAAGTCGGGGAAGCCGCAGGAGCGATGCGTCGGATAGACGTCCATGCGATAGCCCTTCAGCGTCTTGACCAGCGCCAACTGGCCTTCCGAGAGCTTGTCCTTGTACTTGTCGACGTTGGAGGCGTCGATGGCGTAGAGGGGCTTGTCGTCCTTGAACGGGTCGATGCGCTTTTGCCCCGGCTTCCAGCCTGCCGGCGGTTTCGTGATGCCGCCGGCCCATTCGGGAATGGAGCCGTCCTTGTTGCCGGCCTTCTCTGCGCCCACCGGCGTCAGTTCCTTGCCGAGGCGAGCGATCTCCGCGTCGGTCGCGGCGGCGGCAGCCAGCCCCCAGGCGCAGACCAGGCATGCTGCAATTGTCGTTCTTGTAATCGACTTCATCCGTGCTCCTCCTTTTGAATCGTTTTTTCTGATGCCTACTGCTCTCGCAGACGGCGCACTTCGTTGGGCGGCAGGGCCCGCTTGCGGGCGGCCGCGACTTCCTGTTGCGTGATGCGTTGTTCACCCGGCACGCCGTTCAGATCGCCGAGGACATGGCCGGCGAGGACGACGATCTCGTCGTCGGAGAGCGCGGCAAAGGACGGCATGGCGTCATTGAACTTCTCGCCGCCCGAAACAATCGGGCCCATCATGCCGCTCACCACCAGTTGGGCCAGGTAAGCCCGGCCGGACTCCTTTTTCGCGCGCTCGGCTAGATTGCCCGCCAGCCGCGGCGCAAAGCCGGGGATGCCCTCGCCCTTCTTGTCGTGGCAGACGGCGCAATGCTGTTCGTACAGCGCTGCGCCGCGCTCCTGGGCGCAGGCCGCGCTCGCCACGGCCAGGGCGACGCCGAGCGCCAGAGCGTGTCTCACGATTCCTTCTCCGCCAGGCCGATCAGCACCGCCGTCGTGCAATGGAACATGGTGCTGCTGGTGTTGGCCATGCACCAGTTGACGTCGTTGTGCAGCCCCATGCGGTAGCCGGGACGGTCGCCGAGATTGGTGTTGCACAGGCAGCGGCCGCAGGCCGTCTTGCCGCAGCAGTCGTTGTAGCTGATGAGGTAGTCCTTGCCGTCCTGCGGATTGCGGCAGGTGCCGATCCAGGCGACCTTGGAGACTTCCGTTCCCGGCGGGCAGGTCGACAAGCTGCCGCCGCAGCAGGAGCAGAGGAAGCCGTCCACCGCGCAGTAACGCCAGTAGTCGCAGTCATGCACGCCCGGCTCCTTCTTCTTGCCGCCCGATCCCGCGGCGGCGCGGGCGATGCGATCGAAAGGCAGCACCGGCAGGGTGAAGGCGGCGCCGACCAGCAAGCGGCCGATGCCCACCAGCGCGCTGCGGCGCGACACGCGCTGTGCCGCGCGGCGGCTCGATCGTTCGAAGAAATCGTCAAGCCATTTCATGTTCCGCTTCCCTGTCCAGCCTGGCCGGTGACGAATTCCTGCACCGAGGCCACGTTCATCTCCTTGGCGGTGAACAGGCTTTCCAGTTGCTCCCGCGAATTCACCAGGCCTTTGGCGCGCACGCGTCCGGCCTCGTCGAGCAGCACCGCGTAGGGCAGCTTGCCCACCCGGAGAGCCATGCCCAATTCGGCCGACAGAACATAGGAAAAGTCAGTCAGCGCAGCACGGCGGTAAAAGGCCCTGTGCTCCTCGGGCTCGCCGTCGCTCGCCAGCACGATGCGCAACCAGCCGGCTTCGGCGGCGGCGATGGATTTCAGGATGGGAAGCAGTTTCTTGCACACCGGACAGGTGGGCGAGAGAAAGAACAGCAACTGGCTGTGGCTTCCGGCGGCGCCGACGGCTACGGCGCCGCCGCCCAGCGCCGGCAGATCAAGGCGCGGCGCCGCTTCGCCGACGGCGGGCCCGGAGTCGATCATCAGGGCGCCCATCGGCGCCACGCGTTCGTAAAGAATGCCGACCTGGCGCGCCAGGGCGAAGACTGCCACCAGCAGGGCGAGGACGACGGCCCAGAGGATGGCATTGGAAATGGCGAGTGCGTCGATCATTCGGTTCAGCCTCTCAGTTTCAGCAGGCGCGGCCGGTTGGCCATGAGCTGGTTGGCGGCGGCATACAGTCCATACAGCGCCAGCGTTCCCGCGACCACCGTCAGGCCGTCGAGCCAGACCAGCTCGCGCGGCGCTTCCGCGGCCCGCGACAGCGCTGCGGCGAGGCACAGCATCCCGTTGCGCAGGACCAGCCCCCAGGAAAGATGCTGGCCGCCCTCCGGTCCGCCGCAGCCACAGTCGATGGCCCGGCGTCCGCGCAGCAGATTGACAGCAACCGCCAGCGTCACCGCGGCCAGCACGGCCAGCGCCAGCGCGGCGCCCAGCGCCCGTGTCGCCAGGGGCAGGAGCAGCAGGCCGGCGCCGGCTTCCGCCAGCAGCAGCGCCCAGGCGGCGGGCGGCGCCCAGGCTGCCGGCAGCAGCCGGTATTGCTCGACCGCCATGGCGAATCCGTCCATGTCGCGCAGCTTCTGCCAGGCGCCGCCCAGAAACACGATCGCCAGCAGCGCGGCGAACATGTGCGGCAAGGTCGGATCGAGCGCGTTCACTCAGTGCAGCTCCATCAGCGTGGCGGCCTCGCCGATCTGTTCCATGCGCTTCAGAAAGCGCGGCTTCACGCCGGCATCGAACACCGCCAGGCCCATCTTCACGCCGTCGATGGCAAACAGTTTCGGCTGGTCGGTCTGGCTCACCGCGAGGGCGATGGCGTTGTGCCCGGGCAAACGCGCCAGGCGCTTCTTTTTCTCGATGTCGAAGACCCAGATTTCCTGCGCCGGATTCTTGTGCGTGCCCTCGGCGCCGCCCGAATGCATGGCGACGAACAGGCGGCCGCTCTTGCGATGGACGGCGACAAGCTGGTAGCCGCCCGGACGCCAGCCCTTGCGCGCCTCCGCCGCCGTGGCCAGCGGCCACGGCGCGTCCACCATCGGCTTGTCGCCGGAGAGGTCGGCGGCGTACACCTGGCCCTTGTAGGAGACGAAATAGTGCCGGTCGCCGATATTGTCGCTCTGGACGAAGACCGGATCCTCGTCGGGATGGAAGAAGCGGGCGCTGCGCGTGCGCGACTTCAGGCCGCCGTTGTCATCGAGGACGATGCTTTGCATCGTGCCGTCGCCGCACAGCGTGGCGAAGCGGTTGCCGGCGCTTTGCGAAGGAATGACGATCCAGCAGCCGGGGGTGGCGATCTCGGCCGCGAACTTGCGCGCCTTGAGGTCGACCACCGTCACCGAGGAGGCGGGGGTGGCGTTCTGCACGTACAGCCAGCGGCCGTCGGCGGAGGGCCGGATCAGGCCCTTGTAGGGCAGGGCCTGGGCGTGGCGCGCCGGGATCGCGATCTCGCCCCGGTGCTCGAGCGTCTGCGTATCGTGGATATCCACCACTTCGGTGCGCTCACCGCGCGACAGGCGCGAATAATAAGTGGTGGCGACGTAGAGTTCCTTGCGGTCGAGCGAAAGCGTGGCGTTGCCGGCGTAACCGGTGGAAATCATGCCGAGGTAGTTCAGGCCGTCGCCATCGATGACATGCAGCCGCCCGTCCACGATGTGGTTGATGGAGATGTCGGAAACGTAGAGTCGATGCGGCGACGCCTCCGGCAGCCGGGCCACCGTCAGGGTTTCGTAGCGGGGCTGGGCCATGGCGATGCACGCCGTGCAGGCAGCGGACACGAATACGGCCACGCGGATGAAACGCGACAAAAGTTTTCTCCTCCTTGTTGCGCCGCAATAATTTTCTTCTTGAAACAGCGGCATGCAGTGAGGCCGGATTCTAGGCAGGGATGCCAGCGGCCCGTTAGCCCAAATCGGCAAGCAGAGAAAAAAGATCGCCGTTTGTTGCCGCGCCGCCACAAACGGCGCTTGCATTCGGGCCCCCATTCGGTTTTACTGCCCTCTCACCCCCAACCGGTCTGCACCCAGCACGGCATGGAGACGACGCCTTCAAATTCTCCCGATTCGCACGATGCGACAGATGCGCTCGACGAGCAGGCGCTCTACTCGCTGGTGCGCCGCGAGACGCGCGACGCCGACGAGCAGGCCGCCTGCCTGCGCGACTGGGATCAGGTGTACGAACAGCTCTCGCCGGGACAGTTCGAGGGGCGCTTCATGGAAATCCGCTTTCGCGGCATCCAGCTGTTTCGCGAGGTCACCAACCAGTCGGTGCATGAAGAAGGGCTGATGCGCGCCGGCGAGCGCGTGCTCGGCGTGCCGGTGGCGATGCAGGGCCAGGGCTATTTCTGCGGCCGGCCGATCACCCCGGATGCCATCATGACCATGCGCGGCGGCGAAGCGCTCGAATTCAGCGCGCCCGAGCACTTCGACATCGTTGCCGTTTCCTTTCCGGTCGATGCGCTGACCCGCTATGCCCGGGATATCGAGCACCGGGAAATCGAAGCGGAGCTGCAGAATGTCGCGGTGCTCCAGGCCACCAAAACGGCGGTCGACGAATTCCGCGGCTTTCTGCTCACCGCGCTGGAGTCGGTCTCGCGCACGCCGGCCATGCTGCAGTTCGCCGCGATGCAGAAAGGGCTGGAGCACGCGCTCCTCTCCAGCGTGGTGAAGGCCGTCGGCCTCGTCGAAGACGGCCGCGTACCGGACACGCCGACCGCGCGCCACGCCCTCGTCTCGCGCGCGCAGGACTACATGCGCGGGCATGTCGACGAACCGCTCACGGTGGAAGACCTCTGCCGCGAGCTGGCGGTGAGCCGGCGCACGCTGCAATACAGCTTCCAGGAAGTGCTGCAGATCAATCCGGTCAGCTACCTGCGCGCCATGCGCCTGAACGGCGTGCGCCGCTCGCTCAAGGCCGCCGATCCGGCGCGGCAGTCGGTGCAAGACATCGCCGCGCGCTGGGGCTTCTGGCATCTCTCCCACTTCGCCAACGACTACCGCCGCATGTTCGGCGAACTGCCCTCGGAAACCCTGCGCGGATCGGCGCACCCGGCGCGGCTGGTTTAGCTCGAAAGTCAGTCACGGCGACACGGCGAGCAGGTCGAGCGCCTGGCGGAACGATTCGGCCGGATGCGCGATATCGAACCACACCGCGCGCATGCCGGCCTGCGCCGCCCCCTCCACATTCGGCCGCTGGTCGTCGACGAACACGCAGGCGGCCGGCGCCAGGCCGAGCGCTTCGATGCAGAGGGCGTAGGCGCGCGGGTCGGGCTTGAGGATGCCGGTATAGGTGGCGTCCACGATGCAGTCGGCCTGGCGCAGCACGGCCACGCGGCTGCGCAGTTCGCGGCCGTAGAACAGATCCAGTTCGTTGGAAAGAATGGCGATGCGGCAGCCGGCGGCCTTGGCCGCCTCGATGGCGGCGACCGCCTCGGGGCGGATCACCGCGTCGGGGTCGGCGCCGCGGGCGCGCACGACGAAAGTCTCCATGCGATCCCAGTCCTCGCCCAGCAGGGCGCCCACTTCGCGCGTGCGCGCCAGCCAGTAGTCGCGTTCGCTGAGGCGCCCCGCCTCCATGTCGCGCCAGAGCGGGTCGCTCCCGGCATCGAAGGGGCCGCGCCACTTGAGCGTACCGGGCGCCAGCCCCAGCGCCGCCTCGGTGATGGCGTGCGTCTCGAACAGCGTGCGGGTGACAACGCCGCCGAAATCGAGCACCAGCGCCTGCTGTCGGGCCTCCCGCAAACCGCTCATGCCGCGCGCCGGGCGGTGGCGATGCGGCCGTCGGCCACCCAGCGGTCGAAGACGGCCAGCGCGGCATCGGAAAAGGCGGCGTCGTTGATGTGCGCATCGACTTCGACGAACTCCACCGGCGCCCAGGATTCGTCGCACAGGGCGGCGACGAAGTCGGCCAGGCCGGCGGCGTCGTGCAGCGGCTGGCCTGCGCGATCCCACTCCTCGATGCCGCGCCGCGGCAGCAGGAGACAGGCCGGGCCCGTTGCCGCGCGCAGGCGGCGGGCGATCTCGGCGGCAATCTCGCGCCGCTCGGCCGTATCGCAAATACCGGACGCGATCAGGCGATTGTGCGCATGGCTTTGGCGCGCCGTGAAACGCGCGGGCGGCGCGCACCAGGCCGGAAAATCCACCATGTCGGTGGCGCCCGGGGCGACGATCTGCGGCACGCCGGCCAGGCCGGCGCCCTGCAACCGCGAGGCGCCGGCGGTGACGCAGGAGCCGCCGAGATGATTGGCCAACTCCTGCAGGCTGAAGTCGAACACCGCGGCAAAGCGGCCCTGTTCGGCCAGCAGCTCGAAGGCGCGCCCGCCCATGCCGGTGGTGTGGAACACGGCGACTTCATAGCCGCGCGCCTCCAGCGCCGGCTTCAGCCGCTTCATGTAGGAGAGCACGCTGGAACCGAGCGAAGTGATGCCGACGATCGGGCGGTCGAAGCGCGGCGGTTGCGCCAGGCGACAGGCGCCGAGCACGGCGCCGGCGGCCTGCGCCAGCGAGGAACGACACAGGTCGTTGAGGCCGTAGAGGCCACCCGACCAAAGCAGCATGATGAGGTCGGGCGGAATCCGCTCGGGCGGCAAGAGGTGCGAGAAGGCGATGGTGGACAACACCGCCTTGGGCATGCCCACCGGCAGCGCCGCGGCGACGTCGAGCGCGAGATCCGTGCCCATGGTGCCGCCCAGTGCGAGCAGGCCGTCGATGCGTCCGGCGGCGTGCAGCTCGCGGGCGAGGCGCGAGGCGCCGCGCGCCATGCCGGCCATGGCGGCGTTCTCGTCGCCGGGCGCCGCCAGCGCCGCCGTGGTGGTGCCGGCGGCGGCGGCGACCTCGGCGTTGGCGATCTCGGGTTTGAACGGCGCGCCATCGAGCACGCCGACGTCCATCACCAGCACTTCGCCGCCGCCGGCCTCGATGCGCCCGCGCAGAAACAGCAGTTCGTCCGACTTGGTATCGGCGGTGCCGATGAGCAGGATGCGCGGCGGGCGGTGACTCATGCCATTCCCCCAGCCCCCTTCCCGGGGAAGGGGGTGACGGTCGTTCGCAGGCTGTGCCCGCTCCATGTCGTTGACTGCGCCGCCCTCGGGGCGGCCCGGCGAGCGGCGCTCATGCGCCCGCCTCCGCTTCGGCAAATGCGGCATCGAGCGCATCGACCAGGATGTCTATCTCCTCGCGCGTGATGATGAGGGGCGGCGAGAGGATGATGTTGGGCCCGGAGACCCGCACCATGGCGCCGCGGCGGTAGGCAGCGCGGGCGATTTTCAGCGGCAGATCGTTGCCGCGCGGCAGGGTCTTGCGACTCGCCTTGGATTCGACCATTTCGATGGCGGCCATCAGGCCGACGCCGCGCACGTCGCCGACGTGGGCGTAACGGGCGACGAATTCGCGCAGGCGCGCGTGGAAATGCGCGCCGACGCGCGCCGCGTTGCCCGGCAGGTCGAGTTCTTCCACCAAAGTCAGGCTCGCCAGGGCGGCGGCGGCGGCCACCGGGTGGGCGCTGTAGGTATAGCCGTGGGTGATGGCGCCGATGCCGGCCGGCGCATCGAGGAAGGCCTCCGCGACACGGCGGCCGACGACCGTGGCGCCGAGCGGCACGTAGCCGCCGGAAATGCCCTTGGCCAGGCACCAGATATCCGCGTTGACCCCCCACAGGCGGGTGCCGAACAGCGCCCCGGTGCGGCCGAAGCCGGTGACCACCTCGTCGGCGATGAGCAGCACGCCGTGGCGGTCGCACACCTGGCGCACCGCCGGCCAGTAGTTTTCCGGCGGCACGATGACGCCGCCGGCGCCCTGCACCGGCTCGGCGATGAAGGCAGCGACGGTGTCCGGCCCCTGGAAGACGATCTCGCGTTCCAGCAGCTCGGCGCAGATGCGGCCCAGCTCGACCGGATCGTCGGTGTAGGGATTGCGGTAGAGCCACGGCGTGTCGACATGGAAGCAGCCGGGCAGCAGCGGCTCGTAGGCGCGGCGGAAATTGGTGTTGCCGTTCACCGACATGCCGCCGAAATGCACGCCATGGTAGCCCTGGCGCAGGCTGATGAATTTCGTGCGGTCGGCCTGGCCGCGCACCTTCCAGTACTGGCGGGCGATCTTCAGCGCCGCTTCGACGGCGTCGGAACCGCCGCTGCCGAACATCACGGCGCCGGCCTCTTCCGGCGCCATCATGCGCACCAGCGCCGCGGACAGTTCGATGGCGCGCGGATGCGTGGTGCCGCGAAAGACATTGTAGTAAGGCAGCTCGTCGAGCTGGGCGACGATGGCGTCGCGCACGCGGCGGTTGCTGTGGCCGAAGTTGGCGCTCCACAGGCCGCCGACGCCGTCGATCATGCGGTGGCCATCGATGTCCCAGATCCACACTCCTTCGCCGCGCGCGATGATGTCGGGCGGCGCATCGAGCATGGCCTGGGGATGCGCCATGGGATGCCAAAGGTGGCGTGCGTTGTCGCGCTTGAGCTGCTCGATGCTGTGGTTCATGGACTTTCCGATGCTGTGGTGCGTGGGCGTTCCCGGCAAACAATACGCAAACGATACGCTCGGGGCGGCTAATTTACATTGGTTGTCTTTACAACCAATATCCCAAAACGGCAAACGGAGGAAAATTTTATTCTTGCTGCGCGACGCGGCGCAAAAACGTTGCTTTTGCAACTTCCCGGTGTTACAACACCACGCCAAACTCCACGCCGCAATCATGCAACGAGGCAACACCATGAGCGACTATCCCGCCCCCGCCCTGTACATCGACGGCCGCTGGCTCGACTCCGGCAGCGCCGGCAGCCTGCCCGTCGTCAATCCCGCCGACGAATCCGTGCTCGGCATGCTGCCGCTGGCCGGCGACGCGGAACTCGACCTCGCCGCCGCTGCCGCGCGCCGCGGCTTCGAAACCTGGAAGCGGGAACCGGCCCACGCACGCTGGGAGACCATCACCCGTGCCACGCGCCTGTTGCGGGAGCGCGCCGGCGCCATCGCCCGCGTCATGACCCTGGAGCAGGGCAAGCCGCTCGCCGAGAGCCGACGCGAAGTGCTGCTCAGCGCCGACATCATCGACTTCCTCGCCGAGGAGGGCAAGCGCGCCTACGGCCGCCTGGTGCCGCCGCGCTCGGCGGCCATCCTCGCCCAGGCGGTGACGCGCGTGCCGGTCGGCCCCGCCGCGCTGTTCACGCCGTGGAACTTCCCCATGAATCTGCCGGCGCGCAAGATCGGGGCGGCGCTCGCCGCCGGCTGCAGCGCCATCCTCAAGCCGGCCGAAGATACGCCGGGCAGCGCCATCGAGCTGGTGCGCGCCTTCCACGATGCCGGCCTGCCGCCGGGCGTGCTCAATCTCATCTGCGGCGACCCGGCACAAGTGTCCGCTTGCCTGATCGCCCACCCGGCCATCCGCAAAGTTTCTTTCACCGGTTCCATCCCCGTCGGCAAGCATCTGGGCGAACTGTGCGCCCGCGGCGTCAAGCGCTATACGGCGGAACTCGGCGGCCATGCGCCGGTGCTGGTCATGGCCGATGCCGATGCGCAGCAGGTGGCCAAGCTGTCGGTCTCTGCAAAATTCCGCAACGCCGGCCAGGTATGCGCCTCGCCGACGCGCTTTCTGGTGCACCGTTCGCTGTTCAGGCTTTTCGTTGACACCTTCGTCGCCGGTGCGCGCGCATTGCGCGTTGGCAACGGTCTGGCGCCGGAGAGCGAGATGGGCCCGCTGGTGCACGCCAGGCGCCTCGCCGAGATGGAAACGCTGGTGGAGGACGCGCTCGCCTGCGGCGCGACGCTGGCCTGCGGTGGACGGCGCCTGCCCGGCGCGGGCTTCTTCTTCGCGCCGACGGTGCTCACCGACGTGCCGGACCAGGCGCGCGTGCTGCGCGAGGAACCCTTCGGCCCGATCGCGGTGGTCAACGCCTGGGACGATCTCGATGCCGCCGTGGCGCAGGCCAACGCCCTGCCCTACGGCCTGTCGGCCTACCTGTTCACGCGCGACCTGGCGCTGGCGCACACGGTCTCGGCGCGCCTGGAAGCGGGCATGGTCGGCGTCAACCACTACGGCGTCTCGCAGCCGGAAACGCCCTTCGGCGGCGTCAAGGAAAGCGGCTACGGCTCCGAGAGCGGCCAGGAAGGACTGGCGGCGTATCTCGACACCAAGCTGATCAGCTTCGCAAACCCATAAAACAACAACACAAGGAGGAGAACATGGAGAAGGAAAAAGCCCTGCCGCTGGCGGCGCTTGTAGCCACGGCGGTCGGCGTGGTCGTCGTGCAGAGCACAATGATCACCATGCTCAACGGCGCCGGCATCGGCCAGTACAATTTTCTCGTCGCGATCGGCATTTCGGCGCTGCTCGCCCTGAGCTACGTGCTGTCCTTCTCGGAGCTGGCGCTGATGTTACCGCGCTCGGGATCGGTCAGCGCCTATACGCAGGCCGCGCTCGGGCCGGGGCTGGCCATCGTCGCCACGCTGTCGGGCTACGTCGCCGTGGCACTCCTCGGCATCCCGGCCGAGCTGATCCTGGTCGACGCCCTGCTCGAGCAGGTGGCGCCGGATCTGGTGGCCGCTCTCCACTACCCGAGCCTCATCCTCTTGCTGCTCTTCTTCCTGCTCAATCTGCGCGGCATCGATCTTTTCGCGCGCATCCAGACGGCGCTCGTCACGATCATGTTCGGCGGACTGTTCGTGATCGGCATCGCCGGGCTGACCGGCAGCGGCCACGCACCCGTCGGCGCAGCGGCGCCGGCCGCGCTCGACCTGCCGCTGGCGCTGTCGCTGGTGGCGATGGCCTTCTGGGGCCTGGTCGGGCTGGAATTCGTCTGCCCGATGATCGCCGACGCGCGCAACCCGGCGCGCAACCTGCCGCGCGCCATGCTGATCGGCCTGCTCATGATCGTCGCCGTGTACTGCGTTTTTTCCCTCGCTGGCATCGCCATGCTGCCGGCGGAAAAACTGACGGCGGCCACGCCGCACATGGACCTGGCGTTGTCGATCTTCGGTCCGACGGCAAAGATCGCCTTCGCGGTGCTCGCCATCCTCGGCAGCGCGACGCTGCTCAACACCGTGCTCGCCAGCGTCTCGCGCATGATTCAGGGCATGGCGCAAAGCGGCCAGCTGCCGGCCTGGCTCGGCCGCGAGAACGCGCGCGGGGCGCCGCTCTGGGCGCTCGCCGCCTTCGCCGCTGCCATCGCCGCCGTGCGCGCCCCGCTCGGCATGGATGCCGCCGCGATTCTCACGCTGACCATCGCCGCCGCCGGCTGCTGGCTGGTGGCCTACATCATCGTGCACGTCGACCTCATCGTGCTGCGCCTGCGCCTGCCGCAGCACCCGCGCCCATTCCGCTCACCCTTCTTTCCAGCGCCGCAGATACTCGGCATCTTCGGCATGGGTTATGTTTTTCTCAATATTTCACCAACGCCGGAATTGGCCGCGCCGATCTACCGCAATGTGGCGGCGATGCTCGGCGCAACCCTGGTCTACAGCATGGCGTGGACCCTGTTCGCGATGAAGAGCAATCCCTTCCGGCCGGATCTGGCGGGCGCACTGCGCGACAACGGCGCGCCGCATGCGTAAATCGGATCGCCGATGACTCCTTCACGCACAAAGAAAAGCCCCGCTGGGCGTACCGCTGACGAAAAGCTTTCCCTGCATGAGTTCATCCCGTACAAGCTGGCGGTGGTCGCCAACCGCCTGAGCCAGTCGATCGGCTCTCTTTTCGAGAAAAAGTACGGCATCCAGATCCCCGAGTGGCGCATCCTGATGGCCCTGCACAGTTGCGGTCCGCTGGCGCCGAACGAGGTGGTCGATCACACCAGCATGGACAAGGGGCGTGTCAGCCGCGCCCAGCGTCGGCTGGTTGAGCTGGATCTGGTGATCGTCCGCGACGATCCGCGAGACGGCCGGCGACTGGTGTTGTTTCTGACGCGCAAGGGCGCCGGCATGTGCGCGGCGATCATCCCCGCGGCGCGGGAGACCGAAGCCTGGTTGCTGTCGGTACTGCCCGCCGGCGAGCGGAGAGCGCTCGACAAGGCGCTCTCCCGCCTGTTGGCACGCAGCCAGGAACTGCGGCAGCCGGAAGAAGGCTGAGCCGCCTCAGACGTCCAGCGCGGTCTTCTTGCAGACGGCGCGCAGGGCGAAGCTGGAGCGGATGCGCGCCACGCCCGGCAAGCGGGTGAGATGCTGCTTGTGGATGCGCTCGTAGTCCTGCGTATCGGCAGCCACCACCCGGATCAGGTAATCGGCGTCGCCCGACATCAGGTAGCATTCCATGACGTCCGGACAGGCGCGCACGGCCCGCTCAAAGGCCTTCAGCGACTCCTCGCTCTGGCTCTTCAGCGTCACCTCGACAAAAATGCTGGTCGGCCGGCCGACGGCTTCCTGCCGCACCAGCGCCACATAGCCGGCGATGACCCCGGATTCCTCCAGGCGCTGCACCCGCCGCAGGCAGGCGGATGCGGACAGGCTGACATGCTGCGCCAGATCGACGTTGGTCATGCGGCCATCGGCCTGCAACAAAGCCAGTATCTTACGATCTGTTTTATCGAGGTCGATTTTCAGCATAAATCTCCATTCATTCGAATTTGTGCGCAACATTATTGCACAACGGCCCGGCGATTCCCCTGAAATCGCAATCCCATTTCGTCCCGCTGCGTACATCATGCTCCCTCTGTCAACCAAGGAGAAAACGATGCTGATCGGCGTGCCAAAGGAAATCAAGGTTCAGGAATACCGCGTCGGCATGACGCCGGCCGCAGTGCGCGAAGCGGTATCGCACGGCCATCGCGTGCTGGTGCAGGCCGGCGCCGGCGCCGGCGCCGATTGCGGCGACGCGCAATATCTCGCGTCAGGCGCCGAAATCGTTGCAACAGCGACGGAAGTTTTCGCCCGCGCCGACATGATCGTCAAGGTCAAGGAGCCGCAGCCGGCCGAGTGCGCGATGCTGCGCGAGGGACAGGTGCTGTTCACTTATCTTCATCTGGCGCCCGACCCCGGGCAGGCCCGCCTGCTCTGCGAATCCGGCTGCACCGCCATCGCTTACGAAACCGTCACCGACAAAGACGGCGGATTGCCGCTGCTGGCCCCCATGAGCGAGGTGGCCGGGCGCATGTCGATCCAGGTGGGAACAGCCGCCCTGCAAATGGGCGCGGGAGGGCGCGGCGTGCTGCTCGGCGGCGTTCCCGGTGTCCCGCCCGCCCGTGTCATTATCCTGGGCGGCGGCGTTGCCGGTTCCCAGGCGGCGCGCATCGCGATCGGCATGGGAGCGGATGTCACGGTGTTCGACACGTCTCTGCCGCGGCTGCGCCAGCTCGACGACATCTTCGGCGCCCGCCTGCGCACGACTTACGCCACGACCCAGTCCACCGAGGAAGCGGTGCAGAGCGCGGATCTCATCATCGGCGCAGTGCTGATTCCCGGCGCGGCAGCACCAAAACTGATCGGGCACGAACAACTGAAGGGAATGCGATCGGGCGCGGTGCTCGTCGATATATCCATCGATCAGGGCGGCTGCTTCGAGACGTCCCGTCCCACCACCCACCAGGAGCCAACCTATGTGGTGGCCGGCATCGTGCACTACTGCGTCGCCAACATGCCGGGCGCGGTGCCGCATACGTCGACCGCCGCCCTCAACAACGCCACACTTTCATACACCCTGAAACTGGCGGACAAGGGCTGGAAGCAGGCCTGCGCCGACGATCCCCATCTGCGCAACGGCCTCAACGTCCATGCCGGAAAGATCGTCTGCGAAGCGGTGGCCGAGGCCCTTGGCACGGCGCCCGCGGTGGGGGCCATGGCAGCCTAGGGCGCTATTCGATGTTCTGCACCTGCTCGCGCATCTGCTCGATGAGCAGCTTCATGTCCACGGCGATGGCGGTGATTTCCGAGGAAACCGATTTCGAGGCGAGG
>JADFDL010000069.1 GCA_018262875.1 Rhodocyclaceae bacterium
ACCGTGTCGATCTGGTCGAACGCCGGATCGACGGCCTGGCACTTGCGGCGGATGCGCTTGATGTGGGAAGTGATGGTGCCCTCGTCCACCACCAGCCTGGCGTCGTGCATCAGCTGGTCGCGGTCCTTCACGTGGCCGGGAAACTTCGCCAGGGTGTGCACCATCCAGAACTCGGTCAAAGTCAGTTCCACCGGCACGGCGTTCCAGCTCGCCACAAGGCGCTTGGCGTCGAGCCGGAGCGGCCCGCGCTCGAGCACCTCCTCCTGCGCCTCGGGTTCGCCCAGCACGTCGACACGGCGGAACAGCGCGGCGATGCGCGCCAAGAGATGCGGCAGGCTGATGTCCTTGGTCAGGTAGTCGTCGGCGCCGAGGCGCAGGCCGGAGACAATGTCGAAATCGGAATCGCGCGCCGAGAGGAAGATGATCGGCAGGCGCGGCGACAGCGCGCGCAATTCGCGGCACAACTCGAAGCCGCCCTCCGGCTCGTCGCCGAGGCCGATGTCGATTACCGCCAGGTCGGGCAGGCGCGTGCGGAACGCCGCCAGCGCCTCGGGCCGGCCGGCGTAGGCGGCCACCTCGTAGCCCTGGCGCGCCAGCGCCTCCGCGTAATTGGCGCGGATGGCGGCTTCGTCCTCGACGATGGCGATGCGTTTCGGCATGCGGCGGACTATACCGAAAACACCGGAGCGCGGCGCATCGGGCCGCAAAAACCATGATTTCGCCACAATTCGCCGCCAGCTTTCCAGCATGCGGCCCAACCCGAAGCGGATTGCCCTGTTTCAATGCGCGCCAGGACGAAAAGAAAAAGGGCGCGCGGCTTCGATTCCTTGCGGCTGTGCACTAGAATTCATCCAGCATTTTCATCGGAGGTGTCATGCAAATCCTCGAACGCGCAAAGCAGGCCGGCATCGCGCCGCTCGCCCTGGTCGCCACCCTGGTGCTCCTCGCCGGGGGCTACTTCCTCGCCTCGCACCTGACGGGGGAGGAGGAGGGCGGCCCCTCCGCCGAAGGCGTGAAGTTCGAAGTGGTGGACGCGGCGCACCGCGAACTCGACGGTTCGCCCGCCCTGGCGCTGTCGTTCAGCCTGCCGCTCGATCCGCGCAGCGACTACGGCAAGTTCGTGCAGGTGCTGGAAATGCCCTCCGCCAACCAATCCGCCCCCGCCGCGGCGCGCAACGGCGACGACGAGGACGTCGAGGAGGAGGACAGCCCGCGCCTGCCCGGCCAGCAGGAGAGCCAGACCAGCCGCAGCGCGAAGGACACCGCGCTCGAGGGCGGCAAGCCGGTCGCCGGCGCCTGGGTGGTCGGCGAGAACCCGCGCCTGCTGTTCTTCCCGCACATCAAGCCGCAGACGCGCTACGTCGTGCGCGTGCAGGCCGGCCTCGCCGCCAAGGACGGCGCCGCGCTCGGCGAGGAGGCGCGCTTCTCGGTCCGCACGGCGGCGGTCGTGCCGGCCTTCTATTTCGCCAGCCGCGGCATGGTCCTGCCGGCGGCGCAGAACGGCGGCCTGCCGGTGACCACGGTAAACGTCCCCGAGGTCGACATCCAGTTCCTCAAGGTCAAGCCGGACCAGCTGCCGGCCTTCCTCGAGAAGGTGCTGGCCGGCCCGGTGCGCCAGGCGCGCGGCGGCGAAGGCGAAGAGGGCGACGACGAAGACGGCGGCTACTACTACAGCCAGGGCACGCGCCTGCGCGGCGCGGTGAACGGCTGGGAGCTCGACCAGCTCAACAAGATGACGACCAGCGCCTTCATCGGCCGCTTCGTCACCGAGCAGAAGCAGAACCGCCGCGGCGTCACCTTCATTCCGGTGGAAAGCATCCCGGCGCTGCGCGAGCCGGGCGTCTACGTCGCGGTGATGACGCAGCCCAACCGTTTCCGCCACGAGTTCCAGACGACCTACTTTTACGTCAGCGACCTCGGCCTGCACGTGCGCCAGTACACCAACAGCGGCGCCGACGCCTACGTCAGTTCGCTGGTCAGCGGCAAGGCCGTCTCCGGCGTCGAGGTGAGCTGGATCGACGCCAAGGGCCGGACGCTGACGCGCGGCGAAACCGACGGCGACGGCCGCAGCGCCTTCGCCGAGCGGCCGAAGGCGGCGCGGATGGTGATGGCGAAAAAAGGCGATCACATGTCGCTGGTCGCCTTCAAGGAGCCGGCGCTCGACCTCGCCGAATTCGACATCGCCGGCATGCCCTACGTGCCGGTGCGCCTGTTCGCCTACAGCGGCCGCAACCTGTATCGTCCGGGCGAGCGCTTCGACATCTCCGTCATGGCGCGCGACGCCGACGGCCGCGGCGTACCGCCGCAGCCGGTCCAGGCGATCCTGCGCCGGCCCGACGGCAAGGCGCAGTGGACCGCCACCTGGCAGCCGGAGGCCGCCTTCCCCGGCTACTACCGGCGCGCCATCGAACTGCCGGCCGATGCCGCGACGGGTTCCTGGAGCCTCGAGCTGCGCGCCGACCCGGCGGCCAAGGTCGCCGGCACCAGCCTGCGTTTCAACGTCGAGGAATTCCTGCCCGAGCGCATGAAGCTCGACCTTGCCAGCGAGAGCGAACGGCTCGATGCCCAATCCGGCTGGCAGGTCGACGCGACCGGGCGCTATCTCTACGGCGCGCCCGCCGCCGGCAACCGCCTGCTCGGCGTCGCCACCGTCGAGCGCAACCGCAACCCGCTGGCGCAGAAGCTGCCCGGCTTCGTCTTCGGCGATGCCGACGAGGACACGGTCCGCTCGCGCGCCGAACTGGCCGAGGCGCGCCTCGACGACAAGGGCAAGGCGAGCATGGCGGTCGACCTGCAGCCCGTCGCCAAGCGTCGCTCGCCCTTCACGGTGCGCGCCACGCTGAGCCTGCTGGAAAGCGGCGGCCGGCCGGTGGTGCGCAGCATCGAGCGGATCTATTGGCCGGCGCCGGTGCTGGTCGGCCTGCGGCCGCTGTTCGTCGGCGCCTATGCGCGCGAAGGCGCGCCGGCCGACTTCGAGGTGGTGCGCGCCGACACCGCCGCGACCCTGAAGGCCGGCACCGCCCTGCCGGTGCGCCTGTTCCGCGAGAACCGCAACTACTACTGGCGCTTCGACGACCAGCGCGGCTGGCACTCCGGCTTCAGCGAGACCGACGAGCTGGTGGCGACCACCCAGGTCTCCATCCCCGCCGGCGGGCGCGGCAAGCTCAGCCTGCCGGTCAAGTACGGCCGCTACCGCATCGAGGTGCTCGACCCCGAAACCAAATTGACCACGCGCTTCCGCTTCTACGCCGGCTGGTCCGCCAAGGACGACGAAACGCAGGGCGTGCGGCCGGACCGCGTCGCGCTCAAGCTCGACAAGCCGGCCTACGCCGACGGCGAGAAGGCGCGCCTGACCATCACGCCGCCGCACGCCGGCGAGGCGCTGGTGACGGTGGAAGGCGACAAGGCCCTCTGGGTGCGCCGCCTCCCGGTCGCCGCCGACGGCACCGAGATCGACATCCCGCTCGACAAGGACTGGAAGCGCCACGACCTCTACGTCTCGGTGACGGTCCTGCGCCCCGGCAATGCCGGCGAGAAAGTGACGCCGGCGCGCTCGATCGGCCTCGTGCACCTGCCGCTGGAGCGCGGCAACCGCAAGCTCGGCGTCACGCTCGACGCGCCGAAGAAAATGGAGCCGAACCGCCCGCTCAAGGTGAAGGTGAAAGTGCCGGAAGCGGCGGGCCAGAAGACGATGGTGACACTGTCCGCGGTGGACGTCGGCATTCTCAACATCACCCGCTTCGCCAGCCCCGATCCGTTCGGCTTCTTCTTCGCCAAGCTGCGCTACGGCGCCGACGCCTACGACATCTACGGCCGCCTGATCGAGAAGATGGACGGCCAGAAGGGCAAGCTCAAGTTCGGCGGCGACACGGCGCCGAAGCCGACGCGCAGCCTGCCCAGCAAAGTCCGCCTGATCGACCTCTTCAGCGGCCCGGTCGCGCTCGACGCCAGGGGCGAGGCGGAGATCAGCCTGCCGGTGCCCGACTTCAACGGCAGCCTGCGCCTGATGGCGGTGGCGGCGGCCGGCGAACGCTACGGCATGCAGGAGGCGGAGGTCACCGTCGCCGCCCCGCTGGTGGTGGAGCTGGCGACGCCGCGCTTCCTCTCCGTAGGCGACAGCGCCGTGCTGGCGATGGACGTGCAGAACCTCGCCGGCGCGAACCAGGAAGTCAGCATCGCCGTCAGCAGCCGCGACGGCCTGCTGATCCGCAACGGCACGCAGAAGGTCTCGCTCAAGGACCGGCAGAAGCGCATCCTGCGCGTGCCCATCGAGGCCGGCACGGCCATCGGCCTGACCGAGGTGCAGGTGCGCGTGGAAGGCGCGCAGACCCGGCTCGACCGCAGCTTCCCGCTGCAGGTGCAGGCGCCGACGCCGCGCCAGTCGGTCATGCGGCGCGTGGTCGTGGCGCCCGGCGAGACCGTCGAGATCCGCGATGCCGAGGTCGGCGGCTTCTTCCGCCAGACCGTCGCCGCGACGCTCGCCATCTCGGACAAGGCGCCCATCGACGTGCGCAGCGCCGTGCAGGGCCTGCTCGCCTATCCCTACGGCTGCGGCGAGCAGACCACCAGCACCGCCTACCCGCACGTCTTCATCGACGAGGCGGCCGCCAGGCAGTTCGGCCTCAAGCCCTACACGCAGGCGCAGCGCGCCGAGATGCTGGAGAAGGCCATCGCGCGCCTGGCCGGCATGCAGGCGCCCAACGGCGGCTTCAGCCTGTGGGGCAACCTCTCCGAGTACCAGTACTGGCTCTCGGCCTACATCACCCATTTCCTCACCGATGCGCGCGAGCAGGGCTTCAACGTGCCGGCCGAGATGGAGAAGCGCGCCGTCGAGTTCCTCCTCAAGGGATTGCAGGAAGGCGTCGCCGGCCTGCCGAGCGGGCCGGTGAGCTACAACGAGAACTCGGTGTGGAACGACTACCGCTACGCCGGCTCCGGCCGCTTCGGCGTGTTGGCCTACGGCGCCTACGTGCTGGCGCGCCAGGGCAAGGCGCCGCTGGCCACCCTGCGCCAGCTGCACGAGTCGCAGGCGGCCTCGCACTCCGGCCTCGGCCTGGTGCACCTGGGCCTGGCGCTCAAGCTGATGGGCGACGATGCGCGCGCCAAAAGCGCCATCGAAGCCGGCCTGAAGAAGCCGCGCAGCGGCAACTACTGGTGGGGCGACTACGGCAGCAACCTGCGCGACTGGGCGCTGATGTACGTGCTGCTGGAAAAGCACAAGCTCAACCCGGAAGGCCGCGAGAACCTGGTCAGCCAGGTGGCCGGCGAGATGGAGCGCAACCGCTACTACAGCACGCAGGAGAAGCTCGCCCTGTTCCTGCTCGGCCGCCAGTTCGCCGACCAGGCCGGCGAGGCATGGACGGCGGAAATGATCGCGGCGGGCAAGCCGCAGCCGGTCGGCGGCAAGGGCACGCAGTTCCAGCCCCTGTCGGCGGGCGAGATCGCCGCCGGGGTGAAGATCCGCAACACGCACAAGGAGCGGCTCTTCGTCGAACTGAACTTCGCCGGCAATCCGGCGAAGATGCCGGCCGCGCGCACCGACGTCTTCAACGTCAGGCGCGAGTGGTACGGCGCCGACGGCAAGCCCTTGGGTAACCGCCCCCTGCGCGTCGGCGAGACCGTGCTCGTGCGCCTCAACGTCAAAACCGCCGGGCGCTACGCCAACGGCCTGGTGGTGGACTACATCCCGGCCGGCCTCGAGATCGAGAACGCCAACATCGTGCAAGGCGAGCAGTCGACGGTCACCATCGCCGGCATCGACCCGCGCCAGGCGATGCAGGACACCCGCATCAAGCACGTCGAGTTCCGCGACGACCGCTTCGTGGTGGCGGCCCGGCTGAACCAGGAGATGAATTTCTTCTACCGCGCCCGCGTCGTCACGCCGGGCCGCTTCGTCGTGCCGCCGACCTACGTCGAGGACATGTACCAGCCGCAGATCTACGGCCTCGCCGGCGGCGGCGACATGCTGGAGATCGGCGACGGCCTGGGCGAAGCGGCCGGCGCGAAGAAGTAAGCGGCCATGCGCGCCCTGCGGCTGTCGCTGGCCGCCGCCCTCGCCCTGCTGCTCCTGGCGGACCAGCTGTTCCCGCCGCCCCTGCCGGGGCGGTCGGCGCCGCATGCCCAGGTGGTGGTGGCGCGCGACGGCACGCCGCTGCGCGCCTTCCCAGACCGCACCCACATCTGGCGGCACCCAGTGCGCATCGAGGAAGTGTCACCGCGCTATGTCGACGCCCTGCTCGGTTTCGAGGACCGCTATTTCCGCTGGCATCCCGGCGTCAATCCCTTCGCCCTGCTGCGCGCCGGCTGGCAATGGGCCGCGAGCGGCCGCGTGGTGTCCGGCGGCTCGACGCTGACCATGCAGGTGGCGCGCATCCTCGAGCCGACGCCGCACACGGTGCCCGGCAAGCTGCGCCAGGTCGCGCGGGCGCTGCAGCTGGAGCTGCGCCTGTCCAAGCGCGAAATCCTCGAGCTGTATCTCACTTTCGCGCCGATGGGCGGCGTGCTCGAGGGCGTCGAGGCGGCTAGCCGCGCCTATCTCGGCAAGCCGGCGCAGCGGCTGACCGCGGCGGAAGCGGCGCTGCTGGCGGCGCTGCCGCAATCGCCCTCGCTGCTGCGGCCGGACCGCCATCCGCAGCGCGCACGGCTGGCGCGCGACAAGGTGCTGGCGCGCATGGAATCGCGCTGGGGCGCCGGCGTCGTCGCCGACGCGCGGCAGGAGCCGGTCGTCGCGCAGACCGTGCGCGAACCGCTGCTGGCGCCGCTCTTCGCCGAGCGCCTGCGCCGCCTGCATCCGCGCCAGGCCCGCATCGACACCACGCTCGATGCCGGCGTGCAAAGCACGGTGGAGCAGTTGCTGTCGGCGCGCCTGGCGGTGCTGCCGCCGCGCGTCTCGATGGCGGCGCTGGTGGTGGACAACGCCACGCTGGAAGTGCGCGCCTATGCCGGCTCGGCCGATTTCGCCGACGAGGCGCGCTTCTCGCACGTCGACATGGTGCAGGCGGAACGCTCGCCCGGCTCGGCGCTCAAGCCCTTCCTCTACGGGCTGGCGCTCGACGAGGGCCTGATCCATTCCGAATCGCTGCTCGCCGACGTGCCGCAATCCTTCTCCGGCTACCAGCCGGGCAACTTCCAGGCGAACTTCAGCGGGCCGGTCGGCATGACCGAAGCGCTGCAGAAATCCCTCAACGTGCCGGCGGTGGAGGTGCTCGACCGGCTCGGCTCGCAACGCTTCGTCTCGCTGCTGCGGCGCGGCGGGCTCAGGCTCGAGCTGCCGCGCGGCGCCACGCCCAACCTCAGCGTCATCCTCGGCGGCGCGGCGGTGAGCCTGGAAGGCCTGGTCGGCGCCTACACCGCCTTCGCCCGCGGCGGCGTCAGCGGCAGGCCGCGCGCCCTGTCCGGCGCGCCGCTGGAGGAAGCGCGCATGATGAGCGAAGGCGCCGCCTTCATCATCCGCGACGTGCTCGAATCCGGCGGCCCGGTGGCGCGCATGGTCGAGGGCGGCGTCGGCACGCGGCGCGGCATCGCCTGGAAGACCGGCACCAGCTTCGGCTTCCGCGACGCCTGGGCGGTCGGCGTCAGCGACCGCTACACGGTGGGCGTCTGGGTCGGGCGGCCCGACGGCACGCCCAACCCCGGCTTCTTCGGCGCCAACATCGCCGCGCCGCTGCTGGTCGACATCTTCTCCACCGTCGACGACGCGCCGCAGCAGCCGCGCACGCCGCCGGCCAGCGTCACCATGGCGAAGATCTGCTGGCCGCTCGGCACGCGCGCCGACACCCTGCCGGCGGGCCTCTGCCACCAGGAGCGCACGGCCTGGATCCTCAACGGCGCCGCGCCACCGACCTTTCCCGACCGGCTGCGCGGCGGCGCCGCGCACTACACCGACTACCGCGATGCCGCGAGCGGGCTGCGCGTGCGCGCCGGCTGCGCGCCGGGCGGGATGCAGCCGGTGGAGATGGCGCGCTGGCCCGCCGCGCTGGAACCCTGGCTCGATGCCGCCACGCGCACGCGCGCCCTGCCGCCGGCCTGGGCGCCGGCCTGCAGCGGCGCCCGCGCGCCCGA
>JADFDL010000070.1 GCA_018262875.1 Rhodocyclaceae bacterium
GATAACGCAGCAGAACGTCGCGCTTGACCAGTTGCCCGAGCAGGTAGCGGTGGCGGGTGAGGCCGGCGGCGATGGCGAAGGGGTTGAGCGATATGGTGCTCATGCACTCCGTCCCGCTTCACGAATGGCTTCCTGCAGGCTGGCGACGTTTGCATCGGGCGTCATCCGGTAGATATCCTCGCCTGAATAGACAACGGTTCCGCAAGCGATCCCGAGATCACCCAGGGCTTGGTGGTATCCCCTGGAAAGCTTCGGATTGAGCCCGAATTTTGCCTCGAAGGCGCGCAGGCCGGCGGGCGTTTCGAGTACGAGGTCGAGTTCGGCGCCAGCCACGGTGCGGTAGAAATGCGGTTGCGCATGCTCCGGCGCATGCGTGAGGAGGTGCTCTATCACCGTGCCTTCCCATGCAGCGCCGGCGATGGGGTGGGCGAGCAGGGCGTCGAGGGTCTCGATGCCGAGCAGCGCATGGAGCAGCCCGCTGTCGCGCAGGTAAACCCGGGGCGACTTGATGAGCCGCTTGCCGAGGTTGGCATGCAAGGGGGGCAGGATGCGCACCATGTAAGTGTCGGCCAGGATGTCGAGATAGCGGCGCATGGTCGGCGGCGTCAGTCCGAGGCTGGCGGCGATCTGGCTGGCATTCCATATCTGGCCGTGGAGATGGGCCAGCATCTGCCAGAAGCGCCGGATCTGGGCGGCAGGAATGTTGATACCCAGTTGCGGCAGATCCTGCTCGATGAAGGTGCGGATGAAAGCGTGGCGCCAGCGCAGGCTGGCCTTGTCGCTGGGGCCGAGAAAACTTTCTGGAAAGCCGCCGCGCAAAAGGAGCTTCTGCAGGTTCTCGGTGGTGGCGCCGACCTCGTCAAGCGTAAAGGGGGCGAGTTCGAGATAGTCGATGCGGCCGGCCAGGGATTCCGCCGCCTGCCTGCGCAGGGCCGGAGAGGCGGAGCCGAGCAGCAGGAAGCGTCCCGGTCGCCTGTTGCGGTCGATGAGGACGCGCAGGACCGGAAAGAGCTCCGGCATGCGCTGCACCTCGTCCACGATGACGAAGCGGCCGGAAACCGATTCCAGGTAGGTTTCGGCGTCCCGCAGGCGCGCCACGTCGGCAGGGCGTTCCAGGTCGAGAAAAACGGCCTCCCCGCCCGCCAGGCTGCGTGCCAGGGTGGTCTTGCCGACCTGTCTCGGGCCGAGTAGCGCGACAGCAGGAAACTGCGCCAGGGATTGCCTGAGGCGGGGAAGTATCTGGCGCTTAATCATCATTGTTTATTGAAAACATATCTTTCAATAGACACTAATGATACGTGGGAAAACTGCATTTGCAAGAGGTGAGGGCAAGAGAAGGCCGAGCGGGGGGGGCTCATGGGCGCACGGGCAAGGCGCAGCCTCGTGCGAGAAGGCGTCGACGATGCCAGGCCGGTGGCGATGGCGAGGGGGGTGAATGTTCCAGCTCGCATTGCTACGTGGCCAGTTCCGCCAGCCAGCGCGCTGCCGGCTCGACTGCGACCCTTCCGCGCTGCTCCGGCTGGCGCAGTTCGCGCACGAGCTGGACGGCGCCTGCCGCTGGATAGCGCTCGGCAAGCGTCGCGAGGAAGGGGGTGACGGCCGGAACGGCGAATTTGCATTCGGCAAACCCGAGCGGCTTGCCATTCTCGCAGACCGTGAAATCCACTTCCCGCCCTTCCTTGTCCCGGACATAGTGCAGGGAAATCCGGCGCCCCGCCACGTCCTGGAGGTAGTGCACGTGCTTGAGGAGCATGGTCGCGCAGGCATTCTCGAAGCGGGCGCCTTCGCCGGCGCGAACCAGACCGGTATCGAAGAAATACACCTTTGGCTCCTTGAGGATGGCCCGGGCCATGTTGCCATGAAACGGCCTCACGACAAAGACGATATACAACGCTTCGAGAATATCGAGATACTTGCCCAGGGTGGTCGGCGACACCTGCAGGTCGCGGGCGAGCGAAGCCAGGGAGAGCGGCGAGCCGACCCGCTCGCGCAGCATGTCGACAAAGAGGCGCATGGCCCGCAACTCGTGGATGCGCGAGAATTCAAGGATGTCCTCGCGGACCAGGTCTTCCAGGTACTGGTTGCGCCAGCGCTCTGCCTCGGCGGGTTGCCCGGCGAGGAAAGGCTCCGGAAAGCCCCCGCGCTCGATCAGCCGATCCAGGGCCTCGTCCGGCGCGACGCCGGACGTTTGACACCATTCGCGCACCGAGATCGGGTGCAGGCGCAGCGTGAAGTAGCGTCCCGCCAGCGATTCGCCTGACTGGCGGAAGGTGTCGAGACGGGCGCTGCCCGTGACGAGGATGGCCTGGTCGCCGGATCGGCCGTCGAAGACGCCCTTGAGATAGGTCTTCCAGTCGCGCATCTTGTGGATCTCGTCGAGGATGACCAGGCCCGCCCGCGGGCTCCAGGTCTGCCCGATCAGCATCCTGCGGTCGTTGGCGACATCCCAGTTGAGGTACTGGGCCCTCGGATATTCCGCCATCAGCGCCTTGGCAAGCGTGGTCTTGCCGACCTGCCGGGGGCCCGTGAGAAAGACCATCTTGCGGCCGAGGTCGGTCCGCACGGTGGAATCGAGGTAGCGTTGCATTCCGACTATTTTCTATGACTATGGAAAATAGTCAAGACTATCTTCCAGTCCCTCGATGAGGCCGGGCAGGTCCTCGAAGCGGTCGAGGCGCAGGCTGCCGGCTTTGATCCCGGCGGCGCCATAGCCGTAGGCGGCGTGGATGAAATACAGGCCGTTCTCCCGCGCGGCGGCGGCGTCCTCGTCGGAGTCGCCGACGAAGCAGGCGCGGCCGCGGTCGATGCCGTAGCGTTCGAGCACGCGCTGCGTCACGGCCGCTTTCGACGGCGCCATCGGCTCGGTCTCGTCGCGCGTGTGGATGCCGGCGAAGTGCCGTGCCAGTCCGAGGGCATCGAGGATCTTCCGCGTCGGCGCCATGCGCTTGTTGGTGACGATGAACAGGTGTGCGCCGGCAGCGGCGAGCTGTGCCAGGCCCGCCGCGACGCCGGGAAACACCTCGGTGCTGCGGTAGCCGGCCGTGTCGTAGTCCTGCTTGAACGCTTCGACGAGACGGGCGAGCAGGGCCTCGTCGTGAGTGCCGCTCACCTGTCGCAGCGTTGTCGCCAGCGGCGGGCCGATGAGGGAGGCTTCGAGCGGCACGGCCGGCTGCAGGCCATGCGCCGCCAGCACCCGCCCGAACGAGGCGAGGATGCCCGGCGAGGAGTCGATCAGCGTGCCGTCGAGGTCGAAGAGAATGTCGGTGGCCATTTCGTGGTGTTTATACCAGATCGGGCGCGATCACCGCGCGCAGGAGGGTTTCCGCGTTGCCGTTGCGGATGCGGTAGGTGAACCACCAGAGCGCGCCCTTGCGCACGCTCCAGTCGGCGGCGTCGCCGGTGAGCAGCAGCGCTGCGGCGTGGCCCAGGGTCGGCTGGTGGCTGACCACCAGCACCGTGCCGCCGGCGTGTGGCCAGCCGGCGGCGCCGAGCAGGCCGGCGGCGTTGGCGCCGGTGCCGAGCTTGTCCCCGGTTTCGAACGGCAGTTCGAGCGCCTGCGCCGTCTGCACGGCGCGGATGGCCGGGCTGGCGAGGATGCGCGTGTCGGCAGGTAGTCGCTTCCTCAGCCAGCGCGCGACCTGTTTTGCCTGCTTGTGGCCGCGCGCGGTGAGCTTGCGCTTGGCGTCGGGCATGCCGTCTTCCGCCTCGGCATGGCGCCAGAGCAGGATGTCCATCGTCTTTTCGCTTGCCGCGGGGGATTTGCCGGTCATTCGATTCTCCAGAAGCGCTCGAGTTTGCGCAGGCGGCGCATGCCCTGAAAAGTCAGTCGCTGCAGGACGGCGTGGCGCGGCCCGTGCCAGCCGCCGGTGAGGGCGACGGCCTCGCGCAGTTGCGGGTCCTCGTCCAGGCATTGCATCAGTAGGGGGCCGGCGCGCGCGAGGTCGTTGAGCGCGCCGAGGCTGTCCTGCAGGGCGGTGAGAGTGGCGAGGGCTTGGCGCGTGTCGCGCGCGCGGTAGAGCGGCGCGAAGAATTCGATGGCGTAGCGCAGCCGTTTCACGCCGATGCGCAGGGCGTGCAGGCGGACGGGATCCCGATCCTTGGCGAGATCGGCCAGCGCCAGCGCCTTTTTGCGCAGGCGGTCGAGGCGGCGAGCGGCGAAGTCCGCCAGCGCCGGCAGCGGTTTCTCTTCTTGGGCGGCGCGCTGCAGGCGGGCGCCGAAGTCGAGCAGCGTCAGCGCATAGGCGGGCGCGGCGAACGCTGCCCGCATGCTCTCATGCGCCTGGCGGCGCGCCCGTTCGACCGCCGCCGCCAGCGCCGCCAGGCGGTCGTCGTTGGCGAAGGCGGCCCGGGCCGGGCCGACGATCTCTCCGGCCAGCACGTCCCGGTCGCGCGCTTCGCCGAGGGCGCGCGCCAGCGCGCGCAGGTGCGGCGCCACCGCCGGCTCGAAGCCTTCTGGCAGGTGGCGGCGGAAGATGCGCAGGGCCGAGCGCAGCCGGCGCAGGGCGACGCGCATCTGGTGGACGAATTCCGGATCCGCTTCGCCGGCGCCGAGCGCGTTCCATTGCAACTGGGCGATGCAGTCGACGGCGATGGCGCGGAAGGCTTGCGGCGGCGTCTGCGACGGTCCGAGCGGTGAGGGCGCGGCCTTGACCGGCTTCAGCGGTGTGCCCAGACGCAGGCGGTAGCCGCGCTCCGCCTTGGAGCGGATTTCCGGCCGCAGCGGCAGATCGGCGGCGAGAGCGAGCGCAAGGTCGAACAGGGCATCCGGTTTCCCTTGCGCCAGCTCGATCTCGATTTCGGACAGGGCTTCGCGCTGGTCGCCGGCTTCGATCCAGCCGCGGTCGAGCATCAGCAGGATGACGCTGCCTTGCTCAGGCCGCAGCCGCCAGGCCTGGCGCGTAAAGACGGTCTCGAAGGCCGGTTCGAGATGCGACTGGATGCGCTGCCGATCCAGGCGTTCGCGCACCTGCGGGTCGTCGATGCCGGCGAAGTCGAAGCGTCCGCTGTAGGGCTGTTCCCATTCGGGGCGCACGGCGAGGCCGCCGCTCGCCGTCCCGGCGCATTTGACGGTCTGCAGCCAGGCGCGCCCCTGCCGGCGCGTGCGCAGGGCGATGCCCTGGCGGTGCAGGGCCAGGTCGGGCGTGTCGTAATAGACGTTGAGGAGCTTGCGCGTGGGGAGCTTTTCCGCCTGGTGCAGCAGCGGGTGGCGCAGGAAGGCGCGACGGGCCGATTCCGGCAGGGACAGCTTGATTTCGACTTCTTCCTTCATGAGATGGGCATTATCGCCCATCTTGTGCGCCGATAAGCTATTGGTAGCGGAGGGCTTCGATCGGGTCGAGCCGCGCCGCTTTTTTTGCCGGATAAAAGCCGAAGAAGATGCCTACGCCGGCGGCTACGCCGAAGGCCGTGAGGATGGAGCTGCCGGAGACGACCACGGTCATTTTTGCGAGCTGATTCGCCAGCAGGGCGCCGCCGACGCCGAGAAAGAGGCCGATGGCGCAGCCGATGACCGAGATGATGATCGCCTCGAGCAGGAACTGGGTGAGGATGTCGCGCTCGCGTGCGCCGATCGCCAGGCGGATGCCGATTTCCCGCGTGCGTTCGGTGACCGAGACCAGCATGATGTTCATGATGCCGATGCCGCCGACCAGCAGGGACACCGAGGCGATGGCGCCGAGCAGCAGCGACATGACGCGCGTCGTCTCCGCCGCCGTGTCGGCCACCGCGGTGAGGTTGCGCAGGGTGAAGTCGTTGTCCGCCCCGTCGCGCAACCGGTGGCGCTGGCGCAGCAGCGCCTCGATCGACTTCTCCACCGCCGGCATCGCCTCGGCCGAACCGGCCTTGACCAGGATCTGGCGCACCGAGCCCTGGAAGGGGGTGCCGAACACCTTGCGCTGGGCGGTGGTGAGGGGCATGACGACCAGATCGTCCTGGTCGCGGCCCTCGAGGTTCTGGCCCTTCGGCGCCAGCACGCCGAGCACGGTGAAGGGCGCCTGGCCGATGCGGAAGGTCTTGTCGACCGGGTTCTCGTCGCCGAAGAGGTTCTGCGCGACAGTCCGGCCGATCAGCGCCACGCGGGTGGCGGCGCGCACGTCGGAGTCGGTGAAGGAAGCGCCTTCGGCCAGTGGCCAGGAGCGCGCGTCGAGGTAGCTCGGCGTGGTGCCCTGCACCCAGGCGTTCCAGTTGTTCGAGCCGTAGACCATCTGCACCGAGCCCCAGTGCACCGGGGCGACGGTGTCGACGCCGTCCAGCTCGGCGATGGCATTGGCGTCGGCGACGTTGAGCGTCGGCGCGTTGCCGCTGCCGCTGCGCACGCCGCCCGTCGAGGTGTAGCCGGAGAGGACGACGAAGATGTTGCTGCCCATCGAGCTGATGGTCTGCGCCACGGCGTACTGCGCGCCCTGGCCGATGGCCATCATCAGCACCACGGCGCCGACGCCGATCACCATGCCGAGCATGGTCAGCAGAGTGCGCAGGCGGTTGGCGCCCATGGCGCGCCAGGCTTCGTGGAGCATGGCGCCGATCACGAGGTTGCCCTCTCCCCCGTCCCCTCTCCCGCAGGCGGGAGAGGGGGGAAGGTTTGCTTCTCTCTCCCGCTTGCGGGAGAGAGACCGAGAGAGAGGGTCGGCCGATCCTCGACGATGCGTCCGTCGAGGAAGCGCACCAGGCGCTTCGCATGCGCGGCGATGTCGTTCTCGTGGGTGATGAGGACAATGGTGATGCCTTCGTCGTTGAGCGCGCGGAACACCTGCATGATTTCCTCGCCGGTATGGCTGTCGAGGTTGCCGGTAGGCTCGTCGGCGAGGATCAGTTGGGGGCGATTCACCAGCGCCCGGGCGATCGCCACGCGCTGCTGCTGGCCGCCGGAGATGCGGCTGGGCAGGGAGTCGGCATAGCGGCCCAGTCCGACCTTGTCGAGCACGGCCTGCGCGCGCGCGCGGCGCTCCGCGTGGCCGATGGCGGAGTAGACCAGCGGCAGGGCGACATTGTCGGCCAGGCTCATGCGCGGCAGCAGGTTGAAGCCCTGGAAGACGAAGCCGATGGTGCGGTTCCTGAGCGCTGCCGTCTCGTCCTTGCCGAGCTCGGCGACGTTTCTTCCCGACAGGAAGTAGCGCCCCTCGCTGGGCCGGTCGAGACAGCCGAGGATGTTCATGAAGGTCGACTTGCCGGAGCCGGAGGGCCCCATGATGGCAACGAATTCTCCCGGCAGGATGGCCAGGTTGACGTCCTTGAGCACCGGGAAAGGCCCGGCCGGCGTGTCGTAGGCCTTGAACAGCGCCTCGACGCGGATGACCGCCTCGGTCATCAGAACAGCCTCATGCGGAAGGTGCTCGAGGAAGCGGCGGGCGAGGCGTTCGGCAGGTTTTCGCCCGTGATCACGCGGTCGCCTTCCTTCAGCTCGCCGCCGGCCACCTCGGTGAAGCGGGCGTCGGTGATGCCGGTGTTTATTTTCATCGGCTTGAGCTGGCCTTCGCTCAGCACATGCACGGTGCCGCTGCCGGCATCGCGCCGCTTCTCGCGCTTTTCGCCGCCGGCGCCGGGTTGGCCGCCGGGCCGGCTGCCGTTGGCGGATTTCGCGGCCTCGCCGTCGGCCTTCTCGGCCTTGTCCGCCTCGGCGGGCTTGAAGCGCAGCGCCGTGTTGGGCACCAGCAGCACGCCCTTTTTCTGCGCCACGACGATGCTGACGTAGGCCGTCATGCCGGGCAGCAGGATCTGTTCGGGGTTTTCCACGGCGACCACCACGTTGTAGGTCACCACGTTCTGCTGCGTCGTCGGGTTGAGGCGGATCTGCTTCACTTTGCCGCGGAAACTGCGGTTGGGAAAGGCATCGACGTTGAAGCGCACCGGCTGGTCGACGCGGATCGCGCCGATATCGGCTTCGGCGAAGGTGGTGTAGATCTGCATCTGCGTCAGATCCTGGGCGATCTTGAACAGCGTCGGCGTCTGGAAGCTGGCGGCGACGGTCTGGCCGACATCGATCGAGCGGTCGACCACCACGCCGGAGACCGGCGAACGGATCACCGAGTAGCCGAGGTTGG
>JADFDL010000071.1 GCA_018262875.1 Rhodocyclaceae bacterium
TGGAACTCATTCTGGAAATGCGGCGCCAGGGCTGGTTGTGGACGGAAGAGTTCATCTGGCACAAGAAAAACTGCTATCCGGGCAAATGGCCAAACCGCTTCAGGGATTCCTGGGAACGCCTGCTCCAGTTCAACAAGGCGCGCCAGTTCAACATGTACCAGGAAGAAGTCATGGTTCCGATGGGAGACTGGGCCAAGACCCGCCTGAAGAATCTCTCGACCACCGACCGCGTCCGCGACGAATCCAGAGTCGGCAGCGGCTTCGGCAAAAAGATCGAGAACTGGCTTTCGCGAAGCATGGCCTTCCCGACCAACGTGCTGAATCTCGCCACGGAATGCGCGAACCGCAAGCATAGCGCGGTATTTCCGGAAGCCTTGCCGGAGTGGTTCATCAAGCTGTTCACCCAGGAAGGCGAAACAGTGCTCGACCCCTTCATGGGTTCCGGCACCACCCTGCGCGTAGCCAAACGCATGGGACGCAACGCAATCGGGATTGAAATTCAGCCGGAATACGTTGCGCTGGCACGAAACGAGTTGGCCACGCCGCAGCTTGTGCTGCTGGAGGAGCGACGCAAATATCGCGTCCGTGAAGGCAAGGAAACGGTATGAGCCGGAGCTCGCCCGCTCTCGCAGAAATTGCTCGTTACATCGAAGAACATACCGGCCCCGAGTTCCACGACAAGAAACTCGCCAAACTGAAAGCCCTGACGCTCGAAAGCATCCTGCGCAGGAAGAACCCCTACCTCTTCAAGGCCAAGCGCACACAAACAGCCAATGACTTCATCAAGGCTGTGCTCGATGCGACGGTTTCCTCTGGCGAAGAAACCGTATTCGGCAACTTCCTGGAAAAGGTTGCGATTCACATTTGCCAACAAATCTTCGACGGCCGAAAGTCCGGCATCAAGGGCCTCGACCTAGAATTCGAGGATGGCAGAGACAAATATTTGGTCAGTATCAAGTCCGGCCCAAACTGGGGTAACGACCAGCAGATCAAGGCCATGATTCGCAATTTCCATGAGGCAAGAAAAACGCTACACACCTCTGGTGGCGGCAAGAGCCTGAACATCAGGTTCATCGAGGGCTGCTGCTACGGAAGAGACAATTCCTACGAAAAAGGCACTCACCAGAAACTCTGCGGGCAACGATTCTGGGCGCTTATTTCGGGTGGCAGCGAAACGCTCTACACTGACATCATCGAGCCAATCGGATACAAAGCGAAGGAGCGGAACGAAGAGCTTGAAGAGATGTATACCGCCAAGCTGAACGACTTCACCGCACAGTTCGTGACACGCTTCTGCCAGAACGGCTTGATCGACTGGGTAAAACTTGTCGATTACAACTCAGGAAAGCAGCAGTAACCCCTATCCAGGCAGCGTGATGGGTCGCAAGATCGTCTGCGAGTGCGACTGATCGGGGTAGTTTGATTGCCAGTATCCAAGACTGTTACAGTGCCCCATTGAGAGGGGAAATCCGATGAAGAAACTGCTCGTCACAATCCATGCCGAGCTCGAAGTGCCCGATGACTGGGAACTCGCCAGGCACCCTTCGGGAATTTCCGTGCTGAAGATCGGCGACACCTTCGTCGACTTCGACCTGGCGCCTTTGGCGACGACCTCCAGCGACCCCGACGCCGAATGGTCGGATGTCAATATCGAAGTCGTCGAAAAAGTGCTGGATGCCGTCACCGGCCTGGACACGGACCTGGAATTCATCACCCATCACTGATGCGCCTGGACAAGTGGCTGTGGGCCGCGCGCTTCTTCAAGACCCGCAGCCAGGCAGCCGCTGCGGCGGACGGCGGCAAGGTGAAGCTGAACGGGGCCGCCGCCAAGCCGGCGCGGGAACTGAAACCGGGGGACCGGCTCCACATCCGCGCCGAGGTCGAGGCGTGGGAGGTGGAGGTGCTGGGCTTCAACGCGCAGCGCCGCCCCGCGGCCGAGGCGCGGCTGCTCTACCGGGAAACGCCGGAGAGCATGAAACAGCGCGCCGAGGCGGCGGAACTGCGCCGGCTGGCGCCGCTGCCGCAAGCCGACACGAAAGGCCGCCCGACCAAGCGCGACCGCCGGCAGTTGAACCGGTTGCGCGGTAGCGAATAGCTGAATCCGATGCGCGGGCAACCAGGCAACGAAAGGGGTGAACATCCTATGAACATCGAAAAAATCAAGGTTCGCGTCACGCAATCCGGCCAGACCATGGACGTCGTCGTCCTCAACAAGCGGGCCAGCGGCATCACGGTGGTGCTCGGCGAGGGCCAGCACAGCATGAAGTGCGACTTGTCGCCGACGCGCAACGGCCTCGCCTACGCCGGCAGCGTGATGGGGCGCGAGATCGTCTACGAGCGCAGCCAGGAGCAGGTGCAGGCGGACATCGACCGACTCAACCCGACCATGCGCGAATACAAGCGGTGATCCACTCGCCGTATCCCGCAGACTGACTTTTCCGGCGCAAGGCGCGCTTGAGCAGAATTAAAATCAGATGCATCAAGCCCTGATCCTCTCTTTCTGCGTACGCCCAAGCGACCAGGCCCGATCGCGCCGGTCAAGGTACAATGTGCCGCATCGAGACAGCAGCATGGAGGGCCGATCATGACCGACTATCGTTCGATCATCACCCTGGAACCCGGGAAACGGGGCGGGAAGCCTTGCGTGCGCGGGCTGCGCATCACCGTGCAGGACGTGCTTGGCTGGCTGGCGATGGGCATGACGCCCGAGGATATCGTCGCCGATTATCCCGAGCTGACCCGGGATGACGTGATGGCCTGCCTCGCCTACGCCGCCGACCGCGAAAAGCATGCCGTCTGGGTGCAGGCGGCTGCGTGAAGCTCCTGCTCGACGAGAATCTCTCCCGACGCATCGTTCCCGCACTCCGCACGGCATTTCCCGAAACAAGCCAAGTCGCCTTGATCGGGCTGGAGACCGCCGACGACCGTGCGGTATGGGACTTCGCCAAGACGGGCGAGTACGTCATCGTCACCAAAGACGAAGACTTCATCGAGATCCAATCCCTTCTCGGATACCCGCCGAAAGTAGTGCTCCTCGCACTCGGCCAATTGCACGAACCAGCAGGTCGTTGACGCACTGATCCGCTCGAAAGCGGAAATCAAAGCCGCCCTGGCCAGGGACGAGATCGGGTTTGTCGAGGTCTTCCTGGAGGCGCCTCCCGTCAGCCAGGGCAAGTCGCGGTAGCCCGCCAACGCGGTGAACTCGCCGTATCCCGCAGACTGACTTTTCCCAACACCACGCAAATGTTCAAACGATCCCTCTACGTCCAGGTACGCGAGAACCGCTTCGACATCCGCAACGTCGGCGATGGCCGGACATATCATGCGACCGCCAGCCCGCCGTTTTCCCACCCTCGCATGCTGGTCGGCGACTTCACGGCCGCCGAGGCCTGCCTCAAGGCGCTCGCGGAACAGGCGCGCGGTTCGGGCTTCGCCCTCAAGACCGAAATGCTGATGCATCCGATGGAAAAGCTCGAAGGCGGTCTGACGCAAATCGAATCACGCGTGTTCCTGGAATTGGCTATGGGAGCCGGCGCATCCAGAGCCGTCGTTTGGAGCGGCGCGCCGCTGAGCGACGCCAAAGTCGTCGCCAAATTAAAAGCCGGCTGAAATCGCCGTATTACGCAGACTGACTTTTTGACATTACAAAGGAGTAGAACATGACATCGAATACCCCTGGCGATGTTGAAGTCACCAATGTCTCGAAGCACGGCTTCTGGCTGCTGCTCGACGACCAGGAGGTGTTTCTGCCCTTCGAACAATTCCCGTGGTTTCGCGACGCCCCGATCGGAAAGCTGGTGAATGTCCAGCTCCCTTCCAGCCACCATCTCTACTGGCCGGACCTGGATGTGGATCTTGCCGTCGACTCAATCTCCACCCTGAGCAGTTTCCCCTCGTCAGCCAAGACAAGCCGCGTTCTGCCCCCTGAGTCCGCGAACGCTGCAACACGGCATTCGCCGTATCCTGCAAACTGACTTTTCCCCTGCCAACCGGAACCCATCATGGTCGTGCGCGTGGTCAGGCTCGGAACGCCTAGAGCAAAGAACGAAGGCTTGCGCATCGGCACGGTGCGGCGCACGCCGCGCGGCGTGCCGAAGTCGGAGTTCGCTTCGCAGGACTGGTACGACGTGTGGTTTCCCAATCTCTCGCCGAGCGCGGAGACGGTGAAGCTCGCACAGGCGGCGAAGACGCCGGCGCAGTGGGCCGCGTTCGCGAAGAAGTACCGCGCCGAGATGGCGGCGCCGGAGCATGCCCGCACGCTCGATCTTCTCGCCGCGCTCTCGCACACGGCGGACTTCTCGGTCGGCTGCTATTGCGAGAACGAGGCGTATTGCCACCGCTCGGTGCTGCGCGCGCTGCTCGCCGAGCGCGGTGCGAAGTTCGGCTAGCGGCCGCCGTCCTGCGCGGACTGACTTTACAATTATCCCTGCCATGAAACCCAGCGACCGCCTCGATCGTGTCGTCCTCGACGCCCGCCGCGCGGCGGAGAAACGCGAACAGTCCTACCGCGAGCAGGCGCTGAAGATCTACCCGTGGATCTGCGGTCGCTGCACGCGCGAATTCACCCGCGCCAACCTGCGCGAGCTGACGGTGCACCACCGCGACCACAACCACGACAACAACCCGCCCGACGGCAGCAACTGGGAGCTGCTCTGTCTCTACTGCCATGACAACGAGCATCAGCGGCTGCTGGAGGCGGCGGGCGGCGGCAGCGGATCCCAGGGCAACGGCAGCGTCGCCACGCATTCGCCGTTCGCCGATCTGAAGGATCTGCTGGCAAAGCGCGGCAAGTAGTCAGCCTGGCATTGTTCCAGGCGGCCGGGCGGCGGCGGTTTCGTTTATCCCGTGTTTATTCAGGCGTCAAACGCCAGGCCGATGCCGGCAATATCCCATTTATTGTGCATAAATGAGCACTAATTCTTCTTGCCATCGGAATTATCCTTGGCGAGGATGAGGTACAAACATTCCATACAAAACGCCTGATGACCATATCCAACCTCAGCAGACTCTGCTCGCTGCTGCGCGCCGGTTTCCCTGAAATCGATTCCGGCAAGGATCTGGCGCTTCTGTTGGAGATCGGCAGTGGAGAGGAATCCGGTGCCGAGCCAACACAGAAGCAGCTATGTCTTTGCGGCATCGCCTCGGCCGCCACCATCCGGCGTCGGCTGAATCGTCTGGTGGCCAGGAAACTCATCCGCCGCAAGCTCAACAATCACGACGGCCGGTCGGTGACCTTCTGCCTGAGTCCCGCGGCCGCGCGCCGGCTCAAGCTGGTCTGCCGCAGCGCCAAGCAGATGCATTGGTGAAGCGTGCGGGAAGGCAGCAAGCTGAGCCTCGATCTTCTCAACCGGGTCGCCGAGGCGAGAACCCCCGAAGCGCTCTCCGCGCTGATCTACCGGCTTTGCGCGCCGCTGGCCGGCGTCAGGAAAATCGATCTGATCTGCAACGAAGCGCATGACCTGCGGCGCATCGCCTGCTTCATCGAAACGCCTTCACTGAACGAGGCGCGCCAACTGGCCCAGCATCTCGGCGTGACGATCTTCGGCGAACAGGGGCTGGTCCTCGATCTGCCGCACCCAAACGGTTTCCAGTGCGCGCCCTACTCCCATCCCGGCGATGCCGCCCTGCCGGCGCGGGTGTCGTTCAACTGCCTGGTCCGCTGAGTCAGGGATACAGCCCACGCAGCGCCCCTCGAGCGAACAGAGGCTCGGCTTAATGCCGCTCCCAGCGGCCGTGATGCTCGCGCCAGTGATCGCCGTGGCGCTCCCAGCGATGCGACGCCCAACGATGGCCGTGGCGCGGCGCTTCCCAGCGGCCGGGCACCCAGTGGTGGCCCCGGCCGCTCCAGCCCCAGTAGCCGGCGATCCAGACATGACCCGGATAGGGCGCGACGCCGACGACTTCGACGCGATGGGGCGGCGGCGCCACCATCACCGGTTCGTAGCGGACGTAGGCCGGTTGCGCCGTGGCGACGACGCAGCCGGTCAGCATCGTGGAAGACATCGCCGCGGCAAGCAGGGCGATGCGGGTCGTTCGGGGTGTGTTCATCTGCGTTCTCCATTCCGCGTGCGCCGAACTCGGCGCAATGCGCGCAATGGGAATAACGCTTGAACGGCGCCGGGGCGCGACAGCCGTTTTGTAAGGGTTTGTTTCGGGGGGCTACTGCGCCGGCCAGAAAGGCGTGGCGATGCCCTCGCCCAGGTCGGCCTCGATGAAGCGCCGGCGCACTTCGATCAGCTGTTCGAGCAGCCCGGGTTCGGCGCGCGCATAGGCGTCGGCGTCGGGCACGCGCTTCACCACGACACCGAGCAGCTCGGTGATGGCGTTGCCGATGGAGTTCTGGCTGATGGTGACGATGAGTTTCCTCTCGTCATTGCGGTAGATGAGCTGCTTGAAGGCCGGCTGCCAGCGGATGGCGTTGGCGTAGCGCGCATCCTTGATGCAGCGTTCGCGCACCATCTTCGCCGTCTTCAGGAAATCGTTGTCAAACAGCAGCCGCTCCCCGACCAGCGCCGGAAAATGCAGGTCGGGCAGCATCGGCGCGTTGCGCGTCGACACCTGGCTGAAGAAGGTGCGATAGAAATCGAGGAAGCCCTTCAGCAGCATGTCGTATTCGTGCCAGAAGCGCACCTCGCCGAGGCCGGCCGCGCCGCCCTTCACTTCCCAGCTCGGCAGGCCCTGCGGATAGCCGGTGAGCGCCAGGCGGCATTCGCCGCGCTCGCAGGGCGCGAGCAACTTGAGGTCGAGGCCGGCGAAGAAGGCGCGATAGGCCTCGCGCATGTGCGCCTGGAACAGCGAATGCTGGCCGCCGTCGGTGAGGTTCGGATTGTTGGGATCGGCCGGCGCGGCCGCCGCGAGGTCGTTCTTGTCGAAGACGATGAAGTGGTTGTGCAGCATGCGGATCGAGGGCACGCCGGGCGCGGTCAGCGGCCAGGTGGCGTCGAGGCTGGCCTCGCCGGCAAGGACGAGGTGGCGTGCCGGGTCCGGGTAGCGCTCGAGCATGAACTCGATGGCGATGCGGTTCATGCGGTCCCAGACGCGGCGCACCGGTTCCGCCACCTGGGTGCGGCGCACCGGACGGCCGAGCGGATCGAGGATGCGCTGCGAGGTGTTGTAGATGATCGAGCCGTCGAAGAGGTTGGAGTGGCCGATCGCCTTGCGGTAGAAGAGCAGCCCTTCCGGATTGGCCAGCAGCCCGTTGTTGTGCTCCAGGTCGGCGAGGTTCTCGGCGGAGTTGAAGAACTCGTTGGGCTTCATGCCCTCCGGCACCTCGAGCGGGATCGGCCGGTAGGGCGTGACGATCTCGCGCGGGACCGACTGCATGAAAGTCAGTCTGCGCAGGACGGCGCGTTTGCGTTGCTGTCGACGATGCGGTCGAAGTAGCGCGCGCGGTAGAGCAGGCGCTTGCGCGTATCGGCGTCAACGAAGGCGGCACGGTCGTGCAGGACATTGTTGCAGACCAGGCCCATGCCCGGTTCGAGGCGGCCGCGGAAGATGTACCGGGAATCGCTCGCCAGAATGCGCTCCAGCGCCGCCACGGCGGCGCGCGTGAGGTCATCGTCTTTCCACTCGATGCTCACCGTGCGCGCCGTATAGCGCATGTGCAGGTGGCCGTCCGGATACACGCTGAACACCGGGCCGGCCTGCGCCGCGCGCGCCACCTCGCCCGCCTCCAGCCGCGGCGGGATGGTCATGACGTCGGGCGCCATCAGGGCGCGGATGTAATCGGGATTCTCGTCGCGCAGCAGGATGTAGGCGAGCTCGTGGTCCATCAACTGGTTGTCGCCGCCGCTCGCCGCGCGCTGCACGCAGTGCAGCACCATGCCGCGGATCTGCCGGTCGAGCGTGTTGTAGTAGCCGTCGGTGTGCCACTTGATGCCGCGGTCGGTGTAGGGGATGAACTCGGTGCGCTTGCCGGC
>JADFDL010000072.1 GCA_018262875.1 Rhodocyclaceae bacterium
CCGATGGCGATCACCGCCGCGGCATCGGCGGCGCACTCCTTCAGCATGTCGATGGCAGTATGGCCGCCGACCTTGCAGTAGATGCCGTTCTGGGCGACGGGGATGGCGCCCTCGACCACCAGGACATACTTGCCCTTGTTGGCCTTCATGGCCGCCTTGCGCGCCGCCTCGGCCTGGTGGCCGGCGGCGGCCATCAGCGTCTCGTGGTAGTCGAGCGAGATGACATCGAGGATCAGCTTCTCCAGGGTCGGATGCTCGGCGCGCAGCAGCGATTCCGAACAGCCGGTGCATTCCTGGAAGTGCAGCCAGATCACCGACGGCCGCTTGGCCTTCTCGACGGCCTTGGCGATGGCCGCCTCGGCGCCGGCGGGTAGGCCGAGCGTGGCCGCGGTGGCGGCGCAGAATTGCATGAACTCGCGCCGGTCGATGCGGAGCCGGCTGGCCACCGTGGTGGCGGCTTCCGTTGTTTCTTCGATGTAGGTTTCGCTCATGTTTTGATTCCCCTGAATTAGCCCAGTCCTCACCTCCGGCAGGTGCCGGAGACCCTCCAAAATTCGGCGCGTTGCATTCCGGCGCCTGCCGTTGAATCAGATTCTTCGAAAAGCAACATGGATGAGCCGATTACAAGTTTCGTGCCCGCCCGATACCGCATCCGATTGCCTTGCGGATCAAGGCATTGGATGGCACAGGCGGCGTGATCCGAAACCTTCGATCAGACGGAATGACCATCCGGCTTTTCTGAGTGGAAAGGAACTTGCCACCCGTAAATTCTCTTTTCGTTTAAATATCAATTATTTGTGCATGTTTACTATTTTTTTGCCGCAAGCCAGGCAAAACACTCTTTTCGTCATGTCGACCGTCGCAGACCCCCGCGTCGTGCCGTCGCATGGGCGGCATCCGCGGCGCGACAGACGGGCGGAAAGCGTGAATTAGTGCTCTGGCGCATCCAGCGGGCTTATGACATCCTTTCGGCATGAAATTGAACGACCTGCTTCCGAACGGCAACAATGCGGAAGCGCTCGATCCTGAGCGCTTCCAGGCTTGGCTTGCCACCCTGCCCTTCGAGCGGCCCGGCGTCGCCGCGCAGGCGCTGATGAATGAGTTGCAGCGTTTCCGCACCGTCAACAGCCGCACGCGAATCAAGCTGTTCGAAGCATCGCTGGAGTCTGCCCAGCGCCTGGTGCGCGAAGTGGAGAAGCAACTGGCCGTCAGCGCCCTGCCTCTGGAGCAGGAGGTGCAGTTGGTGTTCATCGCCACCAACGCCCTGCTCAAGACCCTGGCCGCCTGCTACGCCGGAATCGTCGACGAGATCAACCAGAAGTGGATCGGCATCGGCTTCGCCAAGCCCCTGCGCCTGGCAACCCTGCGCGCCATGGAGTTTCAGGCGCAGCGGCTCGACCTCGCCTACCGTGTCTATGCGCGCGGCTCGAAGTCGGCCTGGTCGGAACTGCACCGCCTCTACCGCATCGCCCGCGGCGGCGGCTTCGCCAGCCACAGGCCGCAAGGCGCCCGCGCCAGCGCAGAACAGATCTACGTGAATGCCCTGCTGCTCGACTTCGCCGAGCCGACCAAGCTTGCCCCGGGCGAACTGGAGCGCGTGCGCTTCTATATCGAACGCCACGCCAAGTTCGCCCAGCTCGAGGAAGCCAACGCCGTAAAGAAGGACGACCAGTCCCTCGACGCCTGCTTCCTCATCAAGACAAAGGATTCCCGCGCCGGCCGCTCGCTGGTGCGCACCGGCAACACCCCCATCGAGTCGGGCGATCTTGTCCTGCGCTGCAGCCGCCTGCTGGCCAAGCTGCAGGGCCAGATCGGCGGCATCGAAAAGGGCGTGGAGCCGGCCCGGCTCGGCCTACCGCTGGCGGCGCGCCAGTCGGGCTACGTAGCGCTGATGCGCAACCTGCACCGCCTGTGGAGCGCGCCGCCGCTGCGCCGCTTCAGCCGGCAGAAATTCAAACCGCGCGTGGATCTCGTCGTCGGCTTCGACCTGCTGTGGTCCTACCTCGCCGGACCGGCCAACCGCCGCCGCACCGACGAGCTGCCGATCAGGATCGACACCAGCGAATGGGCCATCGGCAATGAAAGCCCGGGCGGCTTCTCCCTGCAGTACATCGCCGGCAACGCGGCGCCGGTGCGCGTCGGTGAGGTTGTCGGCCTGCGCCCGCGCGACCAAAGCGTGGTGCACATCTGCCTGACGCGGCGCGTCGTCACCGGCGACCTGCAAAGCCTCGAGCTGGGCCTGCAGAACCTGGCGCCGGGCGGCATGCCGACCATGGTGTCGGTCGAAACCACCGACAAGAAGGGCCGCAAGCAGGTCAAGGCGGTGCGCGTCATCGTCCTCGCCAAGCTGCCCTCGGCCGGCGACGGCCCGGCCCTCATCGCACCGGCACAGGCGCTCCAGCCCGGCGTTTCGGTCTACCTGCAGCAGCGCAGCGGCCCGCTGCGCCTGTGGGTCAGCAAGCCGGTCGAGCAATGTCCCGGCTGCGAGGTCTTCGCCCTGATTCCCTTCACCCCCGCGGGGCTGTCGGCAACGCCGCCGGGGAAAACTGCGGAGGCCGCCAGCCCGGCGCTCGCGGGATGAAGCCGCGGGCAGCGCGGTAGATCGCCGACGCCTCCGCCGGCTTGCCAGGCGGGACGGGAGCGTTTCATTCGCGAGCCGATCTCGCCCCGCACCCTATTGAAAATAGGGTGGCAGGCACGCCCGTCTTATGCCATCCTTGTCGGATTCCTCTCGCGGCCACCCACGGGACAAGAAGCAGGAAAGGAATCCGGCGCGTGTTTCCGTTCTACTCTGTGGCATCCCTGCTGCCTGAAGGCGGCCAAGCCTTGGCGGCGGGGCTGCATCCCGAGATGCTGCGGGCCTGGCTGGAGACGCTGTCGGGCGCCCCGCCCGAAGAAGCCGCCGTCACCCTCAAGGAGCAGTTGAAGCGGATAGGCGTCACGACCAGCGTTCGCCTGAAGATGCTGGACATCATGGCTGCAGAAACCTGGCGCATCAGCGCCGCCTTCGAAGCCGAACTGGACAATGCGCACCATCCCCTCTCGATCGCCTTGCAGCGCAAGGTAATCATCGGCAACGATCTGCTGAAGAACCATGCGCAATGCTATCGGACTGCCGCCAACAGGCTCAGGGGCAGCTGGATCGGTCTGGGCAACGCCGACCTTCTGCGGCACACCCTGGTCCATGCCATGGATATGGAGCGTCGGCGTCTGATCCTGGCCTACCGCGCTTATGCGCCGGGCTCGAAATCCGCCTGGCGCCACTTGCATCTGCTGCACCGCATCGCACGATCCTCGGGAAATGCCGCTCTCTACTCCTCCAACGCCGGCGATTCGCCGCACACCCTGTACGTCAAGACGCTCCTGCTGGCACTTGCCGAGCCGGTGCAGATGGCGCCGGGCGAACTCGACCGCGTTCGTTTCTTCCTCGACCGTTACGCCGACCTGGCGGAATTGCAGGACCTGACGCGCTTCCTGAAGGAACCCGACTCCCGCGAAGGCAGCTTCCTCATCCGCCGGAACGATACAGGTCCCGGGCGCTCTTTGCAGAAGTGGCACAACATCGAGATCCAGAACGGCGACCTGCTGCTCGACTGCGGCCCGCTCCTGAATAAGCTGCGCAGCCAGATCGACGCGCTCGAGCACGGTGTGCTGCCTTCGAAAATCGGCCTCCCCAGCGTGGCGCATCGACCGCAATATCTGGCCATGATGAAAAACCTGCTCATGCTGTGGAGCGATCCGCCTTCGCGCCGCTCCCCGCGCCAGCGTTTCAAGCCGAGAGTCGAAATCGCCGTCGGCCTCGACGATCTCTGGTCGCTGCTCTCCGGCGCCGTGCTCAAGCGCCGCCGCGACGATAGTGTCCGGCACGATGCCGCCGCATACGCCGTCGAGCTCAGCGAATGGTCCGTCGCCAACGAAAGTCCGACCGGTTTCGCGCTGCAGTACCTGAACGGCGAGAGCAGCGCACTCTCCGTAGGCTCCTTGGTCGGCGTGCGCTCCCCGGATCGAAGCACGGCACATATCTGCCTGGTGCGGCGGCTCGTCAGCGGGGATCGGTGTCGCGCCGAACTCGGCCTGCAAAAATACGCGCCCTTTGCCGTGCCGACCCTGATCTCCTGGAGCGGCAGCGCCGCCGCAAACAGGCCCCCCGCCAGGGCGATCGTGCTGCCGCGCGTGCCTGCCCTCGGTAACGAGGCGGCGGTCATCGTGGCGCCCCATGTTCTCAGGTCCGGCAAGCGCGTTCCGTTCGTCCTGGATGGCCGGAAGTTGACGTTCATCGCCGGTACGCCAATCGAGCGCAGCGCCACACACGAAATCTTCTTCCTCACCAACCCGGATTGAAACGGTTCTCCGTCAGAAATGCCCTGGGTCGGGTACGAATCCGCCAGGAAACGGCTGCGGATGGCTGTGGCGCGGCGCACGCGGGATGATGCCGCGCGCCATCAGGTTCTCGCGCGAATCGTAGTGGATCGTCAGCACTTCCGCCGGTGCCTCGCCGGCGCGGCGGAAATCCGTGTAACGCGTCGGGTCGTTCAAGCGCTCGCCGTGGCCGGTGCCCAACCGCTCCGCCTCCCGCTTCGACTTGGCCTCTCCCACCGCATCGCTGGCCGCCGCCTCCGCCGCGCGCGGCGCAGCCGGCGCCTGCTTCGAGAGCGCGCCATACGGCATCGGCTCGGGGCGCGGTTCGACATACTCCCGAAACACCGCCACGCCGATGACGCCGACGTTGTCCGGCCGCCCGGTGCGCGCGGCATAGGCATCCGGCAGCGCGGTGAAGTAAAAGGCCGCCACGTCGTCAAGGCTCTTGCGCCAGCCGCGAATCTCGGCGGATTGCCACGGACCCAGCACATAGCCCGACTGCCGCGTCGCCGCCGTCTCGCCGCTGACGGCGTTCACGCCATCCACCGAGAGCACCGTCAGCAGCCGGCCGCCGCTGCGATTGACCAGTCGCAACGCATAACGCTCGCCCGGCGTGCCGGCGACATACAGGCGGCCGCCGTGGCGCCAGGTTTCCAGTTTCCGTCCGCTCGCGCGGCTGACGATTTCCACCTCGGCCAGACGGCCGGCATCCGCCACCGAAGCACAGCCGAAAAGAATCGACAGTGCGAGGAGCGCAAGAAGTTTTCGCATGTTAGCCTCCGAAAAAAAGGGGTTTGCATGCCATCAAACGAAGGCGGATGAAAAGCGGGGTTAGCCTGCTGCTGGCGCGGGCCGCACTGCCTGCCGCAATGATCCCCTGGGCGTGTCTTCCCCCCTCACGCCACTTGTGTTACGGTAGTGCAGGATTTCATAAAAAATAGACGCACAAGGAGGGGGCACCGTGACGGCACCATGCTATTCCTGCGGGGAACAGATACGCCTGGGCGACATCGTCGGCGTCGGCTATGTCATCTTCGGCAAGATCGTTTACATGATCGAGCACGGCGAATACAGCGACGCCTTCAGGACGGACGACTGGGCACATCTCGACTGCGGCTATGTGATCCAGACGGCCGAAGGCGCACTGTTTCACTGCGCGCACGAAGCGGAAATGGCCCTGCTCGATCGCGCCAACTAGGTTGACCATCCCCCTTCCCGCGGAAGGGGGGGCGGTCGTTCGCTTCGCTTTATTGACGCAGGTCTTCCGGCAGCCGGTAGTCCGGATAGGCCTTCCTGAATTCCGCCAGCGCCTCGGCGGCTTCCTTTTCTTTTCCCTGCTTCTTCATCTCGCGAATGTCCTCCAACCATTGCGCTGGCGCGGCACCGACCGCTTCTTTGCGCAGCGGCGCGGACTTGGCGCGTGATTCGACGGCATCGGCTGCGGGTGCGGCCTGCTGACGCATGACGGCCGCCGGCCTGGCCGGGGCCACCGACTTGGCGGACTCCGCCATGGGTGCGCGGGACGCGACGGCGCCGGCCGGCGCAGCCGTCTCCGGTGCCGGCGCGGGGGCGACTGCCGGGCCCTCCGCTTCGCGTTTCACTGCTTCCTGCTTCGCTTCGCGCGGCGCGGCCGGTTTCCCGGCGAGGTCGGCGGCCGCATCTGGCTTCTCTTGCGGCGCGGTCGCCGGCGCGCCCTGCGTGGGCGGCGCTTCGGACATCGGCCGCTCCTGTTCCTGCTGCACCATCAGGGTCAACGTCACGGTCAGCACCACCGTGGCGGCAACGCCCATCGGCAGCGTCCAGGCCTGCCACCAGGCGCGGCGCGGCGGCGCGGGCTTCACGGCCTCGCGGGCCGCCGCCAGGATCGCCGCATCCAGCGCCCGCGGCGGTTCAATCCTGTCCGCCTCGCGGTAGAGGCGGGAGAGCTGTTCGTCGCGGAAGTCTTCGTTCATCTCAGATCCTTCAGTGCGGCCCGCAGCTTGTTCACGGCATAGCGCAGGCGGCTCTTCGCCGTCTCGCGGTTCACGCCGGTGGCGGCGGCAATCTCTTCCAGCGTCAGCTCGCCCTCCTCGCTGAGCAGGAAAGTCTCGCGCTGCGCCGCCGGCAGCGCCTCGATGTGCTTCACCAGTTCCTGCGCCAGCGCCTTGCGCTCGACAAGTCGCTCGGGCTGCTCCGTCGCTGCCGCCGGCAAGTCTGCGACGAGATCGGCATCCCCGGGATCGTCGTCGTAGCTGACCATGGCGGCGCGTCCCTGCGCCCGGTAGTGGTCGATGAGACGGTTGTGGGCGATGCGAAACATCCAGGTGGAGAACTTCGCCGCCACCTCGTAGCCCTTGCGCGCATTCACCATCTTGAGCCAGATGTCTTGAAACAGCTCGTCGGCGAAGGCGGCGCTGCCGCACTGGCGCAGCAGATGGCGGTAAAGCCGGCTGCGCCAGCGCCGGTAGAGCGCCTCGAACGCGGCGGCGTCGCCGTCGCGGTAGGCCAGCATCAGCGCCTCGTCGCTCATCCCCTCGTGCATACCCGCAGTCTATGTGGGTTTAAACGCCGCCGGCAAGATGGCGGGGTTATCATGCCGGCCATGCGCCGCCCGCTTTTCCTCCTGCTGTTGCTGATGCCGCTCGCCGCTGCCGCGGACGAGCTGCCGCTGGGCAGGATCAAGCTGCCGCCGGGCTTCGCCATCGAACTGTTCGCCCGCGTCGACAACGCCCGCGGCATGGCGCTCGGCGCGGAAAACACGCTCTTCGTCGGTTCCATGCGCGCCGGCAAGGTGCATGCGGTGAAATTCGACGCCGCCTACCGGGCGACGCGGACGCATCTCGTCGCCGAAGGGCTGCAGCTGCCGGTCGGCGTGGCCTTCCGCGACGGCGCGCTCTACGTCTCGGCGGTGAGCCGCATCCTGCGCTTCGACGACATCGAGAAGAAACTGGCTCAGTTGCCATACTCGCCGCCGCCGCCCGTGACGGTGCGCGACGACCTGCCGCGCGAGACGCACCACGGCTGGAAGTTCATCGCCTTCGGCCCGGACGGGAAGCTCTACGTCCCAGTCGGCGCACCATGCAACATCTGCGAGCCCGACCCGGATCGCTACGCGAACATCATGAGGATGAATGCCGACGGTTCGGGTCCAGAGGTGTTCGCCCGCGGCGTGCGCAACACGGTGGGCTTTGCCTGGCACCCCGAGACCCGTGAGCTGTGGTTCACCGACAACGGACGCGACCGGCTCGGCGACGACGTGCCGCCGGACGAACTCAACCGGGCGCCGCGCGCCGGCTTGCATTTCGGCTATCCCTACTGCCACGGCGGCACGCTGGCCGATCCCGAATTCGGCAAAAAACGGCCCTGCGCCGACTTCACGCCGCCGGCGCGAAACCTCGGCCCGCACGTCGCCGCCCTCGGCATGCGCTTCTACGACGGCGCGATGTTCCCGCCGGCCTACCGCAACCAGGTCTTCATCGCCGAGCACGGCTCGTGGAACCGTTCGACGAAGATCGGCTACCGCGTCGCGCTGGTGCGCCTGCAAGG
>JADFDL010000073.1 GCA_018262875.1 Rhodocyclaceae bacterium
AACGCCAGTTCCGGCGTCACCATCAGGTGGGCGCCGGCGGCGCGCGCGCGTGCGGCGAACCCGGCGATCCGGTCGGCATTGCCTTCCAGATCGCCCACTGTACTGTCGATCTGGGCGATTGCGATGCGGACTGAGTTCATCGGCGGATTATGACCGAAGGAAATCCCTGTGGGATGCCGCTTAGAACATCGGCTTGTGGGTGGCCGCTTCGTAGCGGGCAATGCCGTCGAGGATTTCCTTCTTGGCTTCCTCGGCGCCGACCCAGCCCTGCAGCTTGACCCACTTGCCGGCTTCCAGGTCCTTGTAGTGCTCGAAGAAGTGGGAGAGCTGCGAGAGCACCATCTCCGGCAGGTCGCGCGGCGACTGGATGTTGCGGTACAGGCTGCACAGCTTGTCCACCGGCACCGCCAGCAGCTTGGCATCGCCGCCCGCCTCGTCCTCCATCTTCAGCATGCCCACCGGGCGGCAGCGCACCACGACCCCGGTGATCAGCGGCACCGGCGAGAGCACCAGCACGTCGACCGGATCGCCGTCGTCGGAAATCGTGTGCGGGATGTAGCCGTAGTTGCAGGGGTAGTGCATGGCCGTCGACATGAAGCGGTCGACGAACATGGCGCCCGTGGCCTTGTCCACTTCGTACTTGATCGGATCGGCATTCATCGGTATTTCGATGATGACGTTGAAGTCGTTGGGGATGTCGCGCCCCGAAGTCACGCGATCGAGGTTCATTATTCTCTCTGCTCTCTGTCAATAAAGTCCTGATTATACAGGCTCCTGCGCTCCTCTCTCGCGCCGCAGCATGACCATTTGCCCAGTTCGCCACAACTGGCTTGACAGCCTTGAAGCACTGAAACATAATGCGAATCGTTCGCATTTCTATTAATTAACTATATTCAAACAAAGGGAAATCATGAATCGTCTGCAAAGCCTTGCCCTTGGCGCCGGCCTGCTGCTGTCCGCCGCCGCCCACGCCCTCGAATACCCGATCGGCACGCCGCACAACGTCGCCGGCATGGAGGTCGCCGCCGTCTACCTGCAGCCGATCGACATGGAACCGGAAGGCCACATGCGCAAGGCCGCCGAAACGGACATCCACATCGAGGCCGACATCCATGCGCTGGCCAACAACCCGAACGGCTTCCCCGAAGGCTTCTGGATGCCGCATCTCCTCGTCAAGTACGAGCTGACCAAGCAGGGCACCGGCGACGCCATCAAGGGCGACATGATGCCGATGGTCGCCTCCGACGGCCCGCACTACGGCGACAACGTCAAGCTCAAGGGCCCGGGCAAGTACAAGGTCAAGTTCACCATCTACCCGCCGAACGCCAGGGAGAACGCGGCCGGCAACATGTTCGGCCGCCACACCGACCGCGCCACCGGCGTGCGCCCCTGGTTCAAGCCGGTCGAGGTGGAGTGGGAATTCACCTTCGCCGGCATCGGCAAGAAGGGCGGCTACTGATGAAGCTCACGCCCATCACGCTGGCCCTGGCGCTCGCCGCCGGCCCGGCTGCCGCCAGCGACGACATGAAGGCCCTGCTGGCCGAGGTGAAGCGTCTCGCCGACCGCGTCGATTCCCTGGAGAAGAACAACAAGGAACTGGAAAAATCGCTCGCCACCGAGCGCCTCTCCGAGAAGGAGCCGGAAATCGTCACGCGCCTGAAGGCCGTCGAGTTCCAGACCCTCTCCATGCAAAAGCAGGCGCGCCAGATCGAGGCGCTGGAAGGCATCAGCGTCGGCGCCAGCTTGACCGCCGTCGGCCAGCGCGGCAGCCGTGACGGCCTGCCCGCCGGCGCTGCCTCGCGCCAGTCGCGCGCCAACTACCGCGGCGACGTCTCCGTCACCCTGCCCGGCGGCGAGATCGGCGACATCGAGGGCAAGATATTCACCCACCTGCGCTTCGGCCAGGGCAACGGCGTCCAACTCCGCCCCACCTTCACCAGCACGCCGAACACCACTGCCTTCGAGACCAACGCCGGCCCGGACGACTCCTTCGCCATCCTCGCCCAGGCCTGGTACCAGCTCAAGGTGCCGCTGCCGCGCGACGGCGTCAAGGCCAACTCGCGCGAGCACCTGCACATTACGGCCGGCAAGATCGACTCCTTCGTCTTCTTCGACCAGAATGCCGCGGCCGACGACGAGTCGGCGAAGTTCCTCAACAACGCCTTCGTGCACAACCCGCTGCTCGATTCCGGCGGCGACATCCGCGCCGACGCCTATGGCTTCGCCCCCGGCGCCATCCTCCAGTACGTCAATGAACACAACAAGGATCGCACCTGGGGCCTGTCAGTCGGCGCCTTCGGCTCCGGTCCCGGCGCCAATTTCTCCGGCTCGCCGGGCAAGCCCTACATCATCGGCCAGGCCGACACCACCTGGCGCTTCAACCACCTGCCGGGCAACTACCGCGCCTACCTGTGGAGCAACGGCCGCGGCCCCGGCTACGACGGCATCGAGCGGCGTCACACCGGCATCGGCATGTCGGTCGACCAGAAAATCGCCGATTACATCACGCTGTTCGGCCGCTACGGCCACCAGGGTTCCGGCAAGACGCGCTTCGACCGCGCGCTCACCGTCGGCACGGAAATCGCCGGCAACGCCTGGGGACGCGCCGCCGATTCGCTCGGCGCAGCCTTCGGCCTCCTGCGCACCAGCTCCGCCTACCGCCGCGATTCGGTCGCGCTCGACCTCGACGGCGACGGCGCGTTCGACCCGCGCGCCTCCGGCACCGAGCGCATCGGCGAAATCTACTATCGCTTCCGCGTAAACAACCGCCTCGAGCTGACGCCGGACTTCCAGTTCATCCAGCGCCCGGGCGGCAACGACAGCGCGACGATCAAGGTCGTCGGCCTGCGCGCCAAGCTGGGATTCTGAGCATGCGGCGCCTTCTCGCACTCCTGTTCTTCGCGTGGTCGGGAGCGCTCCCCGGCGGCATGGCGGTCGCCGCCGGGGAGCTGCCCGCCTTCGAGGTCGTCGTGCGCGACGGCGTCTTCATTCCGGCGCGCATCGAAGTGTCCGCCGGCCGCCGCATCAAGCTGATCCTCACCAACGAAGGCCCCGGCCCGCTCGAGCTCGAAAACGACGAGATGCGCATCGAGAAGGTGCTTTCCGCCGGCGCGCGCTCCTTCGTCGTCCTGCCGAAGCTGAAGCCCGGCGAGTACGACTTCGTCGACGAGTTCAACCCGATCACCGGCGAGCTGAAGGTCATCGCCAAATGAGCGCCGACGCCGTCGCCATGGTCTTCCATCCCCGCCGCAAGCCGCGGCTGGCGCGCCTCGGCAACTGGATGGCGGCGCACCGCCGCCTGATCCTCGGCGTGCAGTGGGCCATCGTGCTGTTCTACGCCTTCCTCGTCGTGCTGCCGGCCTTCCTGCCGCACCCGCATGCGGAGACGCGCCTGTTTTCCGGCGACTTCGGCGCGTCCTCCTTCGTCGACGGCGACCTCTGCGCGCCCGACGGCACCCCGCTGCCGCCCCAGGAAAAAGCGCCCTACGCGCCGCAATGGCACGAGCGCCTGGTGCTGCTCGCCCAGTACCTGTTCTGGGGCGTCTGGTGGCCCTTCGTCATCCTCTCCATCATGTTCATGGGCCGCGTCTGGTGCGGCGTGCTCTGTCCGGAAGGCGCGCTCGCCGAATTCGCCTCGCGCCACGGCAGGGGTTACGCCATCCCGAAATGGCTGCGCTGGGGCGGCTGGCCCTTCCTCGCCTTCGTCCTCACCACGCTCTACGGGCAGCTGGTCAGCGTGTACGAATATCCGCAGGCGGCGCTGCTCATCCTCGGCGGCTCGACGGTCGCCGCCGTCGCCGTCGGCTGGCTCTACGGCAAGGGGAAACGCGTCTGGTGCCGCTACCTCTGCCCGGTCTCCGGCGTCTTCGCCCTGCTGGCGCGCATCGCCCCGGTGCACTTCCGCATCGACCGCGCGGCCTGGGATGTCCAACCCGGGCGCATGGCCGCGGTCGATTGCGCGCCGCTACTCGACGTCAAGCACATGACCAGCGCCGCGCAATGCCACGCCTGCGGCCGCTGCAGCGGACACCGCGACGCCGTGACGCTCACCGCGCGCTCGCCCAACGCCGAGGTGCTGGCCGCGGGTTTGGGTAATACGGCGCCGCGCACCAGCGAAGCCCTGCTGCTCGTCTTCGGCATGCTCGGCGTCGCCATCGGCGCCTTCCAGTGGACCGTCAGCCCGTGGTTCGTCGCCCTGCGCCAGCGCGCGGCGGAATGGCTGGTCGAACGCGAAGTGTTCTGGCCGCTGGAAAGCAACGCGCCCTGGTGGCTGCTCACCCACTACCCCGAGGCCAACGACGTGTTCACCTGGCTCGACGGCGCCCTGATCCTCGCCTACATCGGGGGCGTGGCGCTCATCCTCGGCGGCGCCGTGCTGGCGGGACTGACTTTTGCCGCGCGCAGCGCGAAAATCGACTGGCGCGCGCTGTCGTTGTCGCTGATCCCGCTCGCCGGCATCGGCCTGTTCCTCGGCCTGTCGATGATGACCGCCACCCACCTGCGCGCCGAGGGCGCGCCGCTCGGCTGGCTGCCCGTCGCGCGCGGCGCCCTGCTCGCTGCCGGCGTCCTCTGGTCGGGCTGGCTCGGCATGCGACTGCTCTTCGACCGTGCACCGAATCCGCGGCGCGCCATGCTGGCGCTGCCCGGCCTGCTGCTGCCGCTGGCTGCCGTCGGCACGGCCTGGAGCCTGGTGTTCTACGTATGGTGAAACAGAATCAGGTCAAGCCAACCGGCAATGCGCCCGTCCCGCCCAGGTCAACGCTCACCAGCGCCGAGCTGATGCAGGGCCGGCGCGAGATCGTCATCGTCCATCAGGGCGAACACTACCGGCTGCAACAAACGCGCAACGGCAAGCTGATCCTGACCAAATAGCACGGCAAACGGATTTATTGAGGGCTAAACTATGTATGTCTGCGTCTGCAATGCGGTAACCGAATCCCAGGTGCTCCGGGCCGTCGAGGAAGGCGTGCGCAACCTGCGCGGCCTGCAGGCCCGCCTCGGCGTCGCGCTCGAATGCGGCCGCTGTGCCAGCTACGCGCACGACCTGTTGAAGGGCGGCACGCAGACAGGAAAGCCACGCTGCAACAGGGATTGCGGCAACTGTCCCAACGCGATGGAGAAAAAAACATGAAAGGCGACAAGAAGACTCTGCAGTTCCTCAACAAGGCCCTCACCAACGAGCTCACCGCGGTCAATCAGTACTTCCTGCATGCGCGCATGTACAAGAACTGGGGATTGAACAAGCTGGGCAAGAAGGAATACGAGGAATCCATCGAGGAGATGCGCCACGCCGACAAGCTGATCGAGCGCATCCTCTTCCTCGAGGGGCTGCCCAACATGCAGATGCTCGGCAAGCTGATGATCGGCGAGAGCGTGCCGGAGACGCTCGCCGGCGACCTCAAGCTCGAGCACATGGCGCGCGCCACGGTGCTCGAAGCCATCGCCTACTGCGAGACGTGCAACGACTACGTCTCGCGCGAGCTCTTCGAGGATATCCTCGAAGACACCGAGGAACACATCGACTTCCTCGAAACGCAGATCGACCTCGTCGACAAGGTCGGCCTGCAGAACTACCTGCAATCGCAGATGGGGGAACTCGCCTAGCGGAGGGCCATGGACAAAACCACGCAGCACGACGACCAGCCGACGCGGACGCCGGCCAGCACCTGCGCGCGCACGCGCGCGAGTTGGTCGACATCATCGAGCGGGATCAGGCGTCCGATGCTCGACGGCTGCTGGTCACGGACGCCCGCCCGGCCAGCCGCGCGGCGCACTGAAAGTCAGTCCCTGCAGGACGGCATGGAGGTTCGGTTTGCTGGCGGTGTTGGGAACTGCGGAGAAAAGTCAGTCGCTGGGATACGGCGAGCGGGTGCTTTCGACCCCTTGCCGTCATTCCCGCGAACGCGGGAATCCAGCTACGCTCGAACAAAGGCACTGGATTCCGGGTTCCGCTACGCGGCCCCGGAATGACGGCTGCTGGCCGAAAGCACCCCTCCAGCTTTTTCAACGCCATATTGCAGCGACTGACTTTCTTTCTCCCGCACCCTGCCCCGCCTACTCCGGCAACCTCACGAACCCGTTCTCGTCGAGCGGAAAGAAGGGATTGAAGCAGACTTCCCAGAGGAAGCCGTCCGGGTCGGCGAAGTAGCCGCGATGGCCGCCCCAGGGCGCTTTCTCGCCTGCGCGCACGAGGCGGCCGCCCGCCGCGACGGCTTCGCGCAGCGCGGCATCGACCGCTTCTTCGGACAGAACGTTGTGCGCGAGGGTGAAGCCGGGGAAGCCGGCGCCTTGCGGCGGCACGTTCGCATCCTCGGCGAGCGCCTCGCGCGCGAAGAGCGCGAATGCGACGCTGCCGGCCTGGTAGAAGGCCACTTCGGCCTGGCTGCCGGGGGATTCGCGCCAGCCGAGCGAGCGGTAGAAGGCGCGGCTGCGCGCGAGGTCGGCGACACCGAGGGTGATGAAGCTGATGGCCTGTTTCATGGCTGCGCTCCGGCTGATGGCATCGGCGAATTATGCGCCGCCGGCATGCCGGTCGCAGACTCAGCCCAGCAGCGCCGGATTGAGTCGCCAGACGGCAAAGGTCAGTGCCGAGGCGAAGGTGACCCACGCCAGGTAGGGCAGGAGCAGGACGGCGGCCAGCGGCTTGATCCGCCAAAAGGCGAATACGGTGGCGACGATCAGGCACCACAGGAGCAGCACTTCGGCGAAGGCCGGGCCGCCGAGACGCCAGGCGAAGAACAGCCAGCTCCACAGGGCGTTGACGGCGAGCTGGACGATGAAGAGCGCCAGCGCCGTGCGGGCGCCGGCAAAGCCGCGCTCGCGCCAGACCAGCCAGGCGGACACGCCCATGAGGGCGTAGAGCGTGGTCCACACCGGGCCGAACAGCCAGCCCGGCGGCGCCCAGGCGGGACGCATGAGTTCGGCGTAGAACGGTTTTGCGCTGACCGAGGCCGCGGCGCCGACTGCCGCGGTGGCGAAGGCGAGCGCCAGCCAGCCGGCGAGGCCGAGCCACTGGCGCGAACGGGGCATTGCCGGCGGGGTCCGGTTCATGGGCAACTTACTTCACGTCGAAGCGGTCGAGGTTCATCACCTTGTTCCAGGCGGCGACGAAGTCGCGCACGAACCTCTCCTTCGCGTCGTCCTGGGCATAGACCTCGGCCAGCGCCCGCAACTGCGAGTTGGAGCCGAAGACGAGATCGACGCGCGTGGCGGTCCACTTCGGCTTGCCGGTCTTGCGGTCGCGGCCTTCGAACACGTCCCTGGCGTCGGAGGTCGGCGCCCACGCCGTGCCCATGTCGAGCACATTCACGAAGAAGTCGTTGCTCAGCACGCCGGGGCGCTCGGTGAACACGCCATGCTTCGATCCGCCGACGTTGATGTCGATGGCGCGCAGGCCGCCGATGAGGACCGTCATCTCCGGCGCGGTCAGCGTCAGGAGCTGCGCCTTGTCGAGCAGCCGCTCCTCGGCCCGCACGCCGGCAGCGCGGATGTAGTTGCGGAAGCCGTCGGCGACGGGTTCGAGCACCGCGAAGGATTCGACGTCGGTCATCTCCTGCGTTGCGTCGGTGCGGCCGGGCGTGAAGGGCACCTCGATGCTGAAGCCGCCCGCCTTGGCGGCGGCCTCGACGCCGGCGCAGCCGCCCAGCACGATCAGGTCGGCCATCGAAACCTTCTTGCCGCCTTTCTGCGCGGCATTGAAGGCCTTCTGCACGCCTTCGAGGGCGGCCAGCGCCTTGGCGAGTTGCGCCGGCTGGTTGGCTTCCCAATCCTTCTGGGGCGCCAGGCGGATGCGCGCGCCGTTTGC
>JADFDL010000074.1 GCA_018262875.1 Rhodocyclaceae bacterium
AGCACCTGCGCCACACCGATCTCGTTGCCTATTTCTGCTTCGAATTCGGCTTCCACGAAAGCCTGCCCATCTACTCCGGCGGCCTCGGCATCCTCGCCGGCGACCACTGCAAGGCGGCGAGCGACCTGCGCATGCCCTTCGTCGCCGTCGGCCTGCTCTTCCGCCAGGGCTACTTCCTGCAAACCATCGACGGCGAGGGCGTGCAGCAAGCCATTTATCGCGATGCGGACTTCGACGACCTGCCGATCGCCCCCGTGCTGCGCGAGGACGGATCGGAACTGCATGTCCAGGTCGACATGCCCGACCGGCTCGTCGAGATCAAGGTCTGGCAGGTCCGCGTCGGCCATGTCACGCTGTTTCTGCTCGACACCGATCTGGAAACGAACAGCGCGCACGATCGCGACATCGCCCACCGCCTCTACGGCGGCGACCGCACCACGCGCCTCGAGCAGGAAATCGTGCTCGGCGTCGGCGGCGTGCGGGCGCTGGTGGCGATGGGGCTCAAGCCGACCGTCTGGCACATCAACGAGGGCCACGCCGCCTTCATGATCCTGGAGCGGATCCGCCACCTCACCACCCAGGGCATCGAAATCTCGACCGCGGTCGAGGCAGTGGCAGCGCACACGGTGTTTACCACTCACACCGCCGTGCCGGCCGGGCACGACCACTTCAGCGAGGACACGATTCGCGGCTACTTCGAACATGCCTGCAAGGAGCTGCGGGTGTCGGCCGAGCAACTGCTCGCCCTCGGCCGCGTGCCCGGCGGCCACGAGTTCAACATGACTGCGCTGGCGATCCGCGGCTCGCGCTTCCACAACGGCGTCTCGCGCATCCACGGCGGCGTCTCGGGGCATATCCTTTCCAGCCTGTGGCCGCAGATCGAGCCCGACGACAATCCGGTCACCTACGTCACCAACGGCGTGCATGTGCCGACCTTCCTGTCCACCGAATGGAACGAGCTGTTCGACCGCTTTCTCGGCCCGGGCTGGAGCCAGCGTTTCACCGACCGCAGTTGCTGGGATGGCATCCACACCATTCCCGACCACCAGTTCTGGAGCGTGCACCAGTCGCTCAAGGCGCAGATGCTGCATTTGGTGCGTCACCGCATTGCGGAACAGCATGCGCGCAACCACGGCTCGGAGGCGCACCTCGACCGCCTGTTGAAACTCGCCAATCCGGATAACCCGAACGCCCTCATCATCGGCTTCGCCCGCCGTTTCGCCACTTACAAGCGCGCCGCCCTGCTGTTCGAGAAACTCGACTGGCTGCGCGAGATCCTCTGCGATCCGCAGCGGCCGGTGCTGTTCCTCTTCGCCGGCAAGGCGCATCCGGCCGACCAGCCCGGCCAGGCGCTGATCCGCCGCGTCGCCGAGGTGGCGCGCATGCCCGAGTTCGAGGGCAAGATCCTGCTGGTGGAAGGTTATGACCTGCGCTTCGCGCGGCGCCTGATCTCCGGCGTGGATGTCTGGCTGAACAATCCGCAGTATCCGCTGGAAGCCTGCGGCACCTCGGGCATGAAAGCCGCCATCAACGGCATTCCCAACCTGTCGGTGCTGGACGGCTGGTGGGGCGAAGGCTACGACGGCAAAAACGGCTGGGCCATCAAGCCGGCCTCCAATACGCTGGACGAGGCGCGGCGCAACCACGAGGAGGCGCGCACGCTCTACGAGATTCTGCAGGACAACGTGATCCCGCTTTACTACGATCGGGGACCGATGGGCTATTCGACCGGCTGGGTAGCGATGGCCAAGCACTCGATTGCCACGCTGCTGCCGCGCTTCAATTCGACGCGCATGCTCTCCGACTACCTGTCCCGTTTTTACGTGCCGGCCGCGCAGCAGTGGCGCCGCTACTCACAGGATAACTACGCCGGTGCGCGCTCCGTAGCGCAATGGAAATCGCGCGTGCGTGCCGCCTGGCCGCGGGTCGCGCTGCGCCGCCTCGACACGCCGAAACGGCGCATCGGTTTCGGTGAAAGCCTGCGTTTCGAAGTCGCGGTGATCCTGGACGGCCTGCAGTCCGACGACGTGGTGGTCGAGCTGCTGTTCGGCCGCCCCGCCGGCGGCCATCTGCCGAAAAAGGCGCGCAGCCATCGCTTCCGTCACGAGCGCGCGCTGGAAGGCGGGGAACAGTTGTACGCACTGGAACTCACGCCGGAAAACTGCGGCAAGATCGAGTACCGCATCCGCGTCTACCCCCACCACGAAATGCTGACGCATCCCTTCGAAATGGGCATGATGGTTTGGCTCTGAAAGTTCTTTTCGTCACCCCGGAACTTGCGCCGTGGATGAAAAGCGGCGGGCTCGGGGAAATCTCCTGGTCGCTGCCGGCCGCGCTGCACGAAGCGGGCGTGGATATCCGCATTCTCGTGCCGGCCTATACCCCGCTGCTCGCCGCCTTCCCCGATGCGAAACAGGTCGCCGAACTGCTCCCGCCGGGCGGCGATTTGCCGGCCTGCCGCCTGCTGGAAACGAGGACCGACGGCGGGGCGCCTCTCCTGCTGCTCGACTGCCCGATTTTTTTCCGGCGCGCCGGCAGCGCTTACCTCGATGCCGGCGGCAACGATTTCGTCGACAATCACCTGCGCTTCGGGCTGCTCTCGAAAATCGCCGCCCTGTTGAGCAGTACGGCAAGCCCGCTGCACTGGCGCCCCGACGTCCTCCACTGCAACGACTGGCCCTGCGGACTGGCGCCGGCCTATTTGCACTTCATGAAGGGGATCAAGGCGGCGACCGTCATGTCGATCCACAACATGGCCTTCCAGGGCATCTTCCCGGCCGAAACGCTGTCGGCACTCGGCCTGCCGCCGGAAGCCTTTTCAATCGGCGGAGTCGAATTCTGGGGCAAGCTCTCCTTCATGAAGGCCGGCCTGCACTACGCCGAACGCATCACGACGGTCAGCCCGCGTTATGCCGAGGAAATCCAGACGGAAGCGTTCGGCTACGGCTTCGCCGGGCTGCTGCGCTGGCGGCACGACGATCTCGTCGGCATCCTCAACGGCATCGACACGAAAATCTGGAACCCGGCCACCGATCCCCACCTGCCGCGACATTACGAATTCGCCCATCTGAAGGGCAAGGAGGCCAACAAGGCCGCGCTGCGCCAGCGCTTCGGCCTGACGGCGGAAGCGTCCTCCCCCCTGCTCGGCGCCGTCTGCCGCATCACACAGCAAAAGGGACTCGATCTGCTACTGGGGATCGGCGACGAAATTGCGCTGATTCCGGCGCAACTCGTTCTGCTCGGCACCGGCGACAAGGGTCTGGAAACTGCCCTGTCAAGCCTGGCCGAGCGTCATCCCGGCCAATTTTCCGTACGCATCGGCTTCGACGACGGCCTGGCGCATCTGGTCGAGGCCGGTTCGGACATTTTTCTCATGCCGTCGCGCTTCGAGCCTTGCGGCCTGAACCAGATGTACAGCCTGCGCTATGGCACACCGCCGCTGGTGCGCAATACCGGAGGACTGGCCGACACGGTGATCGATTGCAACAAGGTGACGCTCGCCAACGGAACGGCCAACGGCTTCGTCTTCGACGACGCCACCCCGGAGGCGCTGCTCGGAACGATCCGCCGCGCCGTGACCGCCTGGCACGACAAGGCGCTCTGGCACACGCTGCAACGAAACGGGATGGTGCTGGACTTCAGCTGGTCAAGCGCGGCAACCGCCTACAGGGCCATCTACACCAAAATTTCCCTGAAAAAGAAAACGGCAAGGACGACACATCCCGCCGTTTAAGCCAGGTTGCCTGCTAGCCGAGAGCGATGCGGGCGCCATGCAGGAGAATGACAAACCCGCCCAGGCCGATTGCACCGACGAAGAGATTGTTCAGGACGGAACTGCGGCTGCTGCGATCGAGCAGGCGCTTGACCAGTGCAAGCATGCCGATGGCTGCAGTGAGCGCAGCCAGCGTGGCGAGATTCGGATCGAGCAGCACCGCCCGAACCCGTTCCACCAGCCAGCCGTCGGGCCCCAGTGTATAAAACACCGCGCCACCAATACCGGCGGCCAGGCAGGAGAAGACCATCAAGGTCAGGAATGTTTCCCTGGTTTCATGCATCAGACGTTCCATGTCTTCTCCTCTCGTGCCCAAGCCCAACAGCGGGGGCAGTGTAAAAAAGAAGCCGGGCGCAGACAGGACGCGATCGGTTGGCTCAGGACCGATCCCCGAAGGTAGAGGCATCCTGTCTTACGGGCGGCCGGCATTCGTAAAGCTGTCCGTACTCCTTGTTTGGATCAGATCAACCGCGTGCGGCCAGCGCGCCGTTGACCACCTTGATTTTCTCGCCGACGGAAAACGCGGGCTGCGTCGACTGATTCAACGTTCTCACCGAACCGTCATCCATGCGCACGCCGACACGCCAGACGGTCGACTTCCTGATGTTTTTCTCGATCTCGTGCCCGGCATAAGCGCCTCCGGCAGCCCCCAGCACGCCAAGCGCGGTGCGGCCGTTGCCGTGACCGAACTGGCTGCCGACCACCGCACCGGTAACACCGCCGGCAACGGCTCCGATGCCGCTGCCCTGCCCCTTCACCTCGACGGCGCGAATCGACTCGATCACGCCGCATTGCATGCAGGCCGCAACGCCCTGCCGGGATGGGTTGCGCTGCAGCTGCTCTCCGGATTGCCCTGCCTCCCGGCTCTTCTCCTGAACCGGTGTGGCATCCTGCCTTTGCGAATGGGCTGACGGGATGATGCCCGTCACCGCACCGACTGCCGTCAGGCTGGCGATAATGAGCGCCACCGCCGCAATGTTGATCAGCGGGCTCGGTCTGCCGTAGGTGCCTCTCGTTTCCATGCCTTGCCGCGCTCCCCGTGCTCAAGCTTCACGTGCATATATACGCAAGTGATGTGCCAATTGTGTTTTCCCCTTTTGAAACATTGAATAAGCGGATTTCGACAGGGCCAGTTGCGGGATTTTCGGCAACGATTATGTCTGGCGTAGACGACAGCAAGCCTGTCGTAATTCTCAACACGCTGAATCGATTGCTTTTCCTGCTGTCGTCGGGAGGCGACAACAGCATCGGGCGAGACGGGATGCCCGACAGAACCGGATCAGGCCTTTTCCGCCTTCTCCGATTTGAACAGCGCCGGGCTGAGATCGTGCCGCTGCAGAAGCTTGTAGAACTCGGTGCGATTGCGCTGCGCCATGCGTGCCGCCTGGGTGACGTTGCCCTCGGTGGTACGCAACAACCGCACCAGATAGTCGTGCTCGAACACGCGCCGTGCTTCGTCGAGGGACACCATCAGGGTGTTGTCGTCATGCAAAGCCTGCTGCACGAGCGAAGCCGGTACCACCCGCGAGGTCGACAACGCAACGGTCTGCTCGACGACGTTGAGCAATTGGCGCACATTGCCCGGCCAGGAGGCGTTCACCAGCAATTCCAGCGCCTCCGGAGAAAAGGTGCGCGCCGGCTTGCTGTAGCGCACCGCCAGCTGCTCGACGAAATGCGCGCACAGCAGCGGTATGTCCTCGCGCCGCTCCGACAGCGGCGGCAGCGCCAGCGAAACCACGTTGAGCCGATAGTAGAGATCGGGACGGAAGCCGCCACCGCGAATGCTTTCCGATAGATCCCGGTGAGTGGCGGAAATGATGCGCACGTCGATCGAAACCATCTCGGTCGAACCAACCGGCCGCACACTGCGGTCCTGCAAGGAACGCAGCAGCTTGGCCTGCAGGGAGAGCGGCATGTCGCCGATCTCATCGAGGAACAGCGTGCCGCCCTGGGCTGCCTGGAACAGGCCGCGGTGGGCATAGATCGCCCCGGAAAAGGCGCCTTTGGCGTGGCCGAACAGCTCGCTCTCGAGCAGATGTTCGGGAATGGCTGCGCAGTTGACAGCCATGAAGGGCCCTTTCGCTCGCGCACTGGCGAGATGAATGGCCTGGGCGAGCAACTCCTTGCCGCTGCCGGACTCGCCGTAAATCAGCACGCTGGCATCCGAGCCGGACACCAGCTTGGCCTGGCGCAGCACCTCTTCCATGCGCTGGCTGCGCGTGACGATGGCGGCGCGCCAGGCTTCGGATGCGCCGCCGGTTTCCGTGCCGCCGGAAAACTTGAGGGCCTGCTCGACCTGGGCGAGAAGATCCTTGCCGTCGAACGGTTTGGTCAGAAAGCTGAAAACGCCGCGCTGGGTCGCCGCGACGGCATCCGGAATCGTGCCATGCGCCGTCAGGATGATCACCGGCAGGGTCGGCATGGCGGCATGGATGCGGTCGAACAGCGCCATGCCGTCCATGCCCTCCATGCGCAGATCGGTGATGACGAGTCGGGGGCGCGCCAGGGCCAACTGCGCCAACGCCTGTGCACCGCTCTCTGCCGTCTGCACCGCATAACCGGCGGCCGTCAGGCGCAGGGAGATCAGCTTGAGAATGTCGCGGTCGTCGTCGACAAGAAGAATGGGGGCTTTCGCTTCAGTCATTTTTTAGGGGGTTGCCGTCCGCGCAGGCTGCGCTCAATAGTCAACATGGAGTCCAGTTTCTGCTGCAGCTCGTCGGCGCGCTTCTGCTCCCGCTGACGTTCGGCCACCAGTTTCTGCAGCAAGACGATGAACTGATGCCGGGGCGATTCGGGCGGCGCCTTGCGGCTGACAGCGCCATCGAGCAAGGCCAGCAGCTTGCCATCGTCTCGCCAGGCCGCACCCGGCACGCACATCAACAAGACCAGGCGCAACCGCCCCAGTTCGCTGCGATCGCGAGCGAAGGACTGGCTGATACCCTGATGTTCGCGCTTCAGTTCTTCCGCCGGCATGGCCAGCAGGTCCTGATAGTATGCCAGCAAGGCCGACACTTCCGCATTTTCCTTCATGTAATCCGCGCCCGGCGCGGATACGGGCACAGGCTCGGCCGGCTCGGGTGCGGCACCAGGAAGCAGCGCACAGCCGCCCGCAGCAGCCGCCACGGCAATTCCCCACAGAAGCTTCACATCAGTCCTTCTTTTCCCAATTGAGCGGCAGCTTGACGCGAAGGTGGCCGCCCTTGCCTTCCTCGATGACCTCGATTTTGCCACGATGCGCCAATACATATTCCTTGGCGATGGCCAAACCAAGGCCGCTGCCCTTGACCGTGCCGCGCCGCGCCCGCGTACCGCGAAAAAACGGCTCGAAGATACGCTCGCGCTCCTCTGCGGCGACACCCGGGCCCTGGTCGACGACATCGAGCACCGCACGCCCTTCGTGTTTTTCCAGTTCGACGTGAATGACGCCCTCGCGTGGAGAAAACTTGATGGCGTTGGTAATGAGGTTGTCGACCACCACGCGCAGCTTGTCGGCATCCCCTTCCACCAGCACCGGCGTCATCCTGCGCTCGAAGCGGATGGCGCGCGCCGCGGCCACCAGGCGGTGTGCGCGCAGCACCTGGGTGCACACCACGTCGAGCGCCACCGGTTGCGGATCGATGCTGCTCGAGGCAAAGCCCGCCTGCTGATAATTGATCAGCTCCTCGATGAGCTGCTGCAGGCGGCGACTGTTCTGGTCGATGATTCCGATGATGGTTTTTTGTTGCTCGGTCAGCGGCCCCGGCACGCCTTCTCCGAGCAGTTGCGCGCCTTCGCGGATCGACGTGAGCGGCGTCTTCAGGTCATGCGAAACATGTCGCAGAAAACGGTTCTTCTGTTCCTCCAGCTCCGCCAGCCGTCGTCGCAGCCAGTCGAGCCGGCGGCCGAGATAGGCGAGATCCTGCGGGCCGGACACCGTGATCCCGTCCGAATACTCGGCGC
>JADFDL010000075.1 GCA_018262875.1 Rhodocyclaceae bacterium
GCCCCGGCGCAATGTCCATGTATTGGACCTGATCGGGAGTAACCAGGGAGAACTCGCTCTTGTGGCGGGACGAGACCAGTTCGTCGATAAGCTTGCCCTTTTTGTCCAACTGGGCATTGGCCTGGGCGATAACGAAATGACCCTCCTCGATCGCCGACAGATAATCGATCTGATCAGCGACGCGGCTATCTACCACTTTGCGGTAGGGTGTTTCCATGAAGCCGAACTGGTTGGTACGGGCGTACAGCGCCAGCGAGTTGATGAGGCCGATGTTCGGGCCTTCCGGCGTCTCGATCGGACAGACGCGCCCGTAGTGGGTCGGGTGCACGTCGCGCACCTCGAAGCCGGCACGCTCGCGCGTCAGGCCGCCCGGGCCGAGAGCCGAGACGCGGCGCTTGTGCGTGATCTCGGACAGCGGGTTGGTCTGGTCCATGAACTGCGAGAGCTGGCTGGATCCGAAGAACTCCTTGATCGCCGCCGAGATGGGCTTGGCGTTGATCAGGTCGTGCGGCATCAAGTTCTCGGATTCGGCCTGCGACAGACGCTCTTTCACAGCGCGTTCGACGCGCACCAGGCCGGCACGGAACTGATTCTCGGCCAGCTCCCCGACGGAACGCACGCGGCGGTTGCCGAGGTGATCGATATCGTCGATCTCGCCACGGCCATTGCGCAGCTCGACGAGGATGCGGATGACATCGATGATGTCCGGGTTCGACAGCGTGCCGGGACCGTCCAGTCCTTCACGGCCGACACGGCGGTTGAATTTCATGCGGCCAACGGCTGACAGGTCGTAGCGTTCCTCTGAGTAAAACAGGCCATGGAACAGGGTTTCGACTGCATCCTCGGTGGGTGGTTCGCCGGGACGCATCATGCGATAAATGGCCACACGGGCTGCCAGCTGGTCGACGGTCTCGTCGGTGCGCAGCGTCGAGGAGATGTAGGCGCCGCGATCAAGGTCGTTGGTGTACAACGTGTGCAGCTCGGCCACGCCCGATTCGCGCAGTTTGCCGAGCAGGCTTTCGGACAACTCCTCGTTGGCGTTGGCGAGGATCTCGCCGGTCTCGGTATCGATGACGTTGCGGCCGATGACGCGGCCGACGAGGAATTCTTCCGGCACGTTAAGCTTCTTGATGCCCGCTTCCGCCAGCTCGCGAATGTGCTTGGCGGTGATGCGCTTGTCTTTTGCGACGATGACCTTGCCGGCCTTGTCGGTGATGTCAAAGCGCGCCACTTCACCGCGCAGGCGCTCGGGCACCACCTCGAACTGGATGCCTTTCTTGGATAGGTGAAAGGCATCGAACTCGAAGAAGGTAGCAAGGATCTGTTCGGGCGTCAGGCCGATGGCCTTGAGCAGGATCGTCACCGGCATCTTGCGGCGGCGGTCGACGCGGAAGTAGAGGTAATCCTTCGGATCGAACTCGAAGTCCAGCCACGAGCCGCGATAAGGAATGATGCGGGCCGAGAACAGCAGTTTTCCCGAGGAGTGCGTCTTGCCACGATCATGCTCGAAGAACACGCCGGGCGAACGGTGTAGCTGGGAAACGATAACGCGTTCGGTGCCGTTGATGACGAAGGAACCGGTGGTCGTCATGAGCGGAATCTCGCCCATATACACTTCCTGTTCTTTCACCTCCTTGATGGTTTCCTTAGGTGCTTCCCGGTCCATGATCACCAGCCGCACGCGAGCGCGCAGCGGACTGGCGAAGGTCAAGCCGCGCTGCTGACATTCCTTGACATCGAAAGCCGGCTCGCCGAGGGCGTAATAGACGAACTCCAGGCGTGCATTGCCGCTGTGGCTGGAGATCGGGAAGATCGAGGTGAAGGCGGCCTGCAAGCCCTGGTTGCGGCGCTGCGCTGGCGGAATATCCGTCTGCAGGAACGCCAGGTAGGATTCCAGCTGGGTTGCCAGCAGGAAAGGCACGTCCAGAACACTCGCGCGCTTGGCGAAGCTCTTGCGGATGCGCTTTTTCTCGGTGTAGGAGTACGTCATATCGGCTCCGGGGGTGAGAAATCAGTTTTCAGTTGTCAGTCGCTTGCAGCGCCCCGGGTGCATTTGCGGGCAGCTGGCAACTGGAAACTGTGAATATCTTCAAAGGCAAAGGGCTGGCGGCCCAAAACCGCCAGCCCACCCTGCCAATACAGTCTTACTTGATCTCGGCTTTCGCGCCGGCGTCTTCCAATTGCTTCTTGATCGCTTCGGCGTCGGCCTTGGGAATCGCTTCCTTGACGGGCTTCGGTGCGCCGTCGACCAGATCCTTGGCTTCCTTGAGGCCGAGGCCGGTCACTGCGCGAACCACCTTGATCACCTCGACCTTCTTGTCGCCAACGGCAGCCAGGATGACGGTAAACTCGGTCTGCTCTTCCGCTGCCGGCGCAGCACCACCGCCGGCGCCAGGGCCAGCTACCGCCATCGCGGCGGCGGAAACGCCGAACTTCTCTTCGAACGCCTTGACCAGATCGTTCAGGTCCATCACCGTCATGCTGCCGACGGCTTCGAGGATGTCTTCTTTGCTGATAGCCATGTTCAATTACTCCAGATTCGAAAGTGGTAAGGGATCGTTCAGGCAGCGGCCGCTTCGCGCTGTTTTGCCAGCGCGCCAAGCGCAATGGCAAAGCCGGACACCGGCGCTTGCATGACACCGAGCAGCCTGGCGAGCAGTTCATCGCGGCTCGGGATCGAGGCCAGCGCCTGCACGCCCGCCTTGTCCAGGGCCTTGCCGGCATACACGCCCGCCTTGAGCACCAGCTTCTCATTGCCTTTGGCGAAGTCGTGCAGCACTTTTGCCGCCGCTACCGGATCGCTCGAAATGCCGTAAATCAGCGGGCCGGTCAGTTGGCCGGCGAGCACCGCAAACGCAGTGTCGGCAACCGCGCGACGGGCCAGGGTGTTTCTCAGCACACGCAGATAGACGCCAGACTGGCGGGCCTTTGCACGCAGCACGGTGAGATCACCCACCTCGATGCCGCGGTACTCGGCCACGACGATGGTCTGGGCGCTGGCTACCTGTGCCGACACCTCAGCCACGATGGCTTTTTTGCTTTCAAGATTGAGGCCCATGAGGTCCTTTCTCCATTCAAGTCAACACGCGGCGGAAACCGCTCCGCCGCACCCACGGCGACCTGGATCAGGAGTGCTGTCCGCCGCGATCAGCAGCGTACGAAATCCTGTCTGGGGCACCGTCTGCGCAGGCCGCTTGCGCGCTTAAGCTTTCGGGTCATGCCGCACCCTCCGGCACCTGCGGTCTTTGACGATCCGCCGGTTCGGCTTGCGCCTCCCCGACGTCCCAAAGTTCTCTCCCCGCCTGGGCGGGGACTCAAAACCTTATTGCTGCGCCGACAGGCTGGCCTGATCGACGCGCACCCCCGTCCCCATAGTGCTGGAGACGGAGACCTTTTTCAGATACTGGCCTTTGCTTGTAGCCGGCTTGGCTTTATTCAGGGCATCGATCAACGCGGCAATGTTTTGCTGCAGTTGCTCGATCGAGAAAGAAGCACGGCCGATGGTGCACTGGATGATGCCGGCCTTGTCGGTACGGTACTGCACCTGGCCCGCCTTGGCATTCTTCACTGCCGTGGCGACATCCATCGTTACCGTGCCGACCTTGGGGTTAGGCATGAGTCCGCGCGGGCCGAGGATCTGGCCCAGCGCACCGACCACCTTCATGGCATCCGGCGTAGCGACAACCACATCGAAGTCCATCTTGCCTTCCTTGACCTGGGCTGCAAGGTCGTCGAAACCAACGATATCTGCACCCGCGTCCTTCGCGGCCTGGGCCTTGTCACCCTGGGCAAAGACGGCGACACGCACATTTTTGCCGGTGCCGGAGGGCAGCACGACAGAACCGCGCACCAGCTGATCTGATTTCTTGGCATCGATACCGAGGTTCACCGCGACATCGACGGATTCGTCGAATTTGGCGGTGGCGCATTCCTTGACAAGGGCGAGCGCCTCAGCAACAGGATAGACCTTGTTGCGATCAGCCTTGGCGCGCAGCGCCGTAGTGCGTTTGGAGAGTTTGGCCATGTCACATGCCCTCCACAATGACGCCCATGCTGCGGGCACTGCCGGCGACGGTGCGCACGGCGGCTTCCAGGTCAGCGGCGGTGAGATCCTTCATTTTGGCCTTGGCGATTTCCTCGACCTGGGCGCGGGTCAACTTGCCCACCTTGTCGGTGTGCGGCTTCGCCGAGCCTTTGTCGATCTTGGCAGCCTTCTTGATGAGCACTGCCGCCGGCGGCGTCTTCATCACGAAAGTAAAACTCTTGTCCGCGTAGGCGGTGATCACCACGGGAATCGGCAAACCCGGTTCTACGCCCTGCGTCTGGGCATTGAAGGCTTTGCAGAATTCCATGATATTGAGGCCGCGCTGACCCAGCGCGGGGCCGATCGGCGGCGAGGGATTCGCCTTGCCCGCCGGCACTTGCAGCTTGATGAAGCCGACAATCTTCTTGGCCATGATGGCTCCTGTTAAGTGAGTGGTAACGCGCTTTCGGTTGCCCTACTTGCGCTCCTCTTCCAGGGAAATTACGCCGGGGCAAAATGACCCGGAGGGCGGTCCTGGACCCGCCCTGTTATGCTTTCTCTACCTGCGAAAATTCAAGTTCCACCGGCGTCGACCGGCCAAAAATGGTCACAGCCACGCGCAGTTTGCTCTTCTCGTAGTTGATGTCTTCTACCGTGCCGTTGAAGTCGGTGAAAGGGCCTTCCTTGACCCGCACCATTTCACCAATCTCGTACAGCACCTTGGGCTTCGGTTTCTCGACGCCCTCCTGCATCTGCTGCATGATCTTGGCAACTTCCTTTTCGGAGATCGGCGTCGGCTTGGTCGCGGTGCCCCCGACGAACCCGGTCACCTTGGAGGTGTTCTTCACCAGGTGCCAGGTGTCGTCGTCCATCTCCATCTCCACCAGCACGTAGCCAGGGAAGAACTTGCGCTCGGAAATGCTCTTCTGGCCGGATTTCATCTCGACTACCTCCTCAACCGGCACCAGGAGCTGGCCGAATTTCTCTTCCATTCCGGCGCGCCTGATGCGCTCGGCCAAGGCGCGCTGCACGGACTTCTCGAAGCCCGAATAGGCATGCACAACGTACCAGCGCTTGGTCATGATTTCTTCCATCCCAGAATTAGGTCGTAGAAAACCCACTCCAGGCTCTTGTCAGTCAACCACAGGAAAACCGCCATGACGACAACGAAGGCGAACACCACGCCCGTGGTCTGCACAGTTTCCTTGCGGGAGGGCCAGACCACCTTCTTGGTCTCCGTCCAGGCTTCCTGGCTGAAGGCGAAAAAGCGCTGCCCCGGCTCGGTAAACCAGGCCACTGCGGCGCCCGTGATCACCCCCGCGAGAACGGACAGCACGCGCAGGATCAGCGCTGCCTCTCCGAGCAGATAAAAACCCGCGACACCCGCGGCCACCAGCAACAACGCCAGCGCGAACTTGATTTTGTCGGCCATTAATCTCGCCTTAAGTTCTGTTGGCAGGGGCAGAGGGTCTCGAACCCCCAACCTTCGGTTTTGGAGACCGACGCTCTGCCAATTGAGCTATGCCCCTGCGGCAGAGACTGCGAGGCGCCCCGAGGGTCGGGGCGCCTCTCGTTCACGCATTGATTACTCGATCACTTTCGCCACGACGCCGGCGCCGACGGTACGGCCGCCTTCGCGGATGGCAAAGCGCAGGCCTTCTTCCATGGCGATCGGGGCAATCAGCTTCACGGTGATCGTGATGTTGTCGCCCGGCATCACCATCTCGGTGCCGGCCGGCAACTCAATGCTGCCCGTCACATCGGTCGTGCGGAAGTAAAACTGCGGACGGTAGCCGTTGAAGAAGGGGGTGTGACGACCGCCTTCGTCCTTGCCCAGCACGTAAATCTCGGCCGTGAAGTGGGTGTGCGGAGGAATGCTGCCCGGCTTGGACAACACCTGGCCGCGTTCGACTTCCTCGCGCTTGGTGCCGCGCAGCAGCACGCCGACGTTGTCGCCGGCCTGACCCTGGTCGAGCAGCTTCCTGAACATCTCGACCCCGGTACAGATGGTCTTGACGGTCGGACGCAGACCGACAATCTCGATTTCTTCGCCAACCTTGACGATGCCGCGCTCGATCCGGCCGGTCACCACGGTGCCGCGACCGGAAATGGAGAAGACGTCTTCGATCGGCATCAGGAAGGGGCCGTCGATGGCGCGCTTGGGCTCGGGAATGTAGGAGTCCAGGGCCTCGGCCAGCTTGAGAATGGAGCCTTCGCCCAGGTCTCCCTTGTCGCCTTCGAGGGCCTTCAGGGCGGAACCCTTGACGATGGGAATGTCGTCGCCAGGGAAGTCGTACTTACTGAGCAGTTCGCGCACTTCCATCTCGACCAGCTCAAGCAGCTCGGCGTCGTCGACCATGTCGCACTTGTTCATGTAGACGATAATGTAGGGTACGCCGACCTGGCGGGCGAGCAGGATGTGCTCGCGCGTCTGCGGCATCGGGCCGTCGGCCGCCGACACCACCAGGATGGCGCCGTCCATCTGGGCGGCGCCGGTGATCATGTTCTTGACGTAGTCGGCGTGGCCCGGGCAGTCAACGTGGGCGTAGTGCCGGTTCTTCGTCTCGTATTCGACGTGCGCGGTGTTGATGGTGATGCCGCGCGCCTTCTCCTCCGGCGCCGCGTCAATCTGGTCGTAGCCCTTGGCTTCACCCCCAAATTTGCTCGACAGCACCGTCGTGATCGCCGCCGTCAAGGTGGTCTTGCCATGATCCACGTGCCCAATCGTCCCCACGTTCACATGCGGCTTCGTACGTTCGAATTTGCCTTTGGCCATGTTTCTATTCCCCTAAAGAACAAATCACTTCTTGTTGATGATCGCCTCGGCGACGTTCTTCGGCGCCTCGGAGTAGTGCTTGAATTCCATCGAGTAGGTGGCACGGCCCTGGGAGAGCGAGCGCAGCGTGGTCGAATAGCCAAACATCTCGGCCAGCGGAACTTCCGCCTTGACCAGTTTGATGCCGCCGACCTGGTCTTCCATGCCCTGCACCATGCCACGACGGCCCGACAGGTCGCCCATGACGTTGCCCATGAAATCCTCGGGGGTTTCCACCTCGACCGCCATCATCGGCTCTAGCAGAACCGGGCTGGCCTTGCGCATGCCATCCTTGAAGGCGATGGAAGCCGCCATCTTGAAGGCGTTTTCGTTCGAGTCTACATCGTGGTAGGAGCCGTCGAACAGCGTAACCTTGACGTCAACCACGGGAAAACCGGCCAGCACGCCATTCGGCAGCGTCTCGTTGAGCCCTTTTTCCACCGCCGGGATGAACTCGCGCGGCACTGTGCCGCCTTTGATGGCATCGATAAATTCAAAGCCCTTGCCAGCTTCATTCGGCTCCAGTTTGAGCCAGACGTGACCATACTGACCGCGGCCACCGGACTGCTTGATGAACTTGCCCTCGATCTCGGTGCTTTTCTTGATCGCCTCGCGGTAGGCCACCTGCGGCGCACCGACGTTGGCTTCGACGCTGAACTCGCGCTTCATGCGATCAACCAGAATCTCGAGGTGCAATTCGCCCATCCCAGAGATGATGGTCTGGCCGGATTCCTCGTCGGTACGCACGCGGAACGAGGGGTCTTCCTGTGCCAGGCGGTTCAATGCGAT
>JADFDL010000076.1 GCA_018262875.1 Rhodocyclaceae bacterium
GCCAGGTCGATGCCGGTTCGTGCAACGGCTGCGAGCTGGAGATCCACGCCCTCAACAACCCCTACACCAACCTCGAAGGCTACGGCATCAAGTTCGTTGCCAGCCCGCGCCACGCCGACATGCTGCTGGTCACCGGCCCGGTGACGAAGAACATGGTGCACGCGCTGAAAGTGGCCTGGGACTGTACGCCCGATCCGAAGCTGGTGGTGGCGGTGGGCGACTGCGGCTGCACGGGCGGCATTTTCGGAGAAAGCTATGCCAGTTGCGGCGCCGTCGAGAAGGTCATCCCGGTCGACGTGCGCGTGCCCGGCTGCCCGCCGACGCCCGTCGCCCTGCTGCAGGGCATCCTGGCTGCCGTCCGCCGCTGACGCATCTCGCCTTCCTCAGGCAAGCAGCGTGTAGCCCAGCCCCACCGCCGCGCAGGCGCCGATCGCCGGCATGATCCCCACCTTGTAGCGGAACAGCGCGAGGGCGGCGGCGAGGCCGATCAGCGCCGAGAACCACTCGAACGGCCCGGCGAACGGGCTGCCCTGCGTGCCCTGCGGCCACAGCACGTGCCAGGCGAAGAACACTGCGAGGTTGATCACCACGCCGACCACCGCGGCGGTGATGCCGGTCAGCGGTGCGGTGAACCTGATCTCGCCGTGGGTGGCTTCCACCAGCGGCCCGCCGATGAGGATGAAGAGGAAGGAGGGCAGGAAGGTGAAGAAGGCGGCGACGCAGCCGCCGGCGATGCCTGCCAGCGCCAGCGCCTCCGGCCCGAACACCTGCTTGGTCCAGCCGCCGACGAAGCCGACGAAGGCCACCACCATGATCAGCGGCCCCGGCGTCGTTTCGCCGAGCGCCAGGCCGTCGATCATCTGCGGGCCGGTGAGCCAGCCGTAGTGCTCGACGCCGCCCTGGTACACGTAAGGCAGCACGGCATAGGCGCCGCCGAAAGTGAGCAGCGCCGCCTTGCTGAAGAACCAGCCCATCTGCGTGAATGTGCTCTGCCAGCCGCCCTGCGCCGCCAACAGCGCCATGGCGCCGCCCCAGAGGGCGAGTCCGGCGGCGCTGTAGCCGATCAGCCTGCCCCAGGAGAAGCGCGCCCAGGCGGGCGGTGGCGTGTCGTCGTCGATGATCGCCGCGCCGTAGGATTTGTCCGCCGCGCCGTGGCCACCGGTACTGAACTTCTCCGGCGCGAACTGGCCGCCGAGGTAGCCGAGCAACGCGGCGGTCAGCACGATGGCGGGGAAGGGCACGTCGAAGGCGAAGATGGCGACGAAGGCGGCGCCCGCCATCGCCCGCAGCAGGCCGTTCTTCAGCGCGCGCGAGCCGATGCGGTATGCCGCGAACACCACGATGGCCGTGACCGCCGGCTTGATGCCGTAGAGGATGCCGGCGACGACAGGCAAGGTGCCGAAGGCGAGATAGATCCAGGTCAGCGCGATCAGCATGAACACCGAGGGCAGCACGAACAGCGTGCCGGCGACGATGCCGCCGAGCGTGCGGTGCATCATCCAGCCGATGTAGACGGCCAGTTGGGTCGCCTCCGGGCCGGGCAGCAGCATGCAATAGTTGAGCGCGTGCAGGAAGCGCCGCTCGGAGATCCAGCGGCGGCGCTCGACGAGTTCCTGGTGCATCATGGCGATCTGCCCGGCCGGGCCGCCGAAGCTGATGAAGCCGAGCTTCAGCCAGTAGCGGAAGGCTTCGCCGAAGGAGACGGGCGGGGGAGGGGCGCCGGGGGTGCTGACGGTGTCCACGAAGTTACCTCGTAATGAACGGCAAGCGGATCTTGGACGGGACACCGTCTGATGGAGAGCCCGCGATTTCCCCGTGACCGGATTCTAGCAAAACATGAACGACCGCAGACTGATCTACGCCGCCGCTTGCCTTCGCGCGCTGGCCACCGGCATGGCCGGCGTCCTGCTGGGACTGACTTTGGCGCGGCAGGGTTTTTCCGCCGCCGCCATCGGCGCCGTGCTCTCGGCCGGGCTTGTCGGCGCGACGCTGGCGCTGGCGATCGTGACGTGGGCGGGCGACCGCCTCGGCCGGCGCCGCTGCCTTGTTGCGCTGTCGCTCGCCGGCGCCGCCGGCGGCCTCGGCGCGGCGTCGGTCTCCGAGCCGTGGGCGATGGCCGCGGCAGCCTTCGTCGGCACGCTGAACGGCATGGGCCGCGACCGCGGCGCGGCGCTGGTGCTGGAACAGGCCATCCTGCCGGCGACCACCGACGATGCCGGCCGCACCAACGCCTTCGCCCGCTACAACCTGCTCACTGACATCGGCCACGCGCTCGGCGCCCTGCTGGCGGCGGCGCCGACGCTGCTCGTGGCCCTGGGCGTCGACGAGACGCAGGCCTTCCGCGCCATGTTCCTGCTCTATGCGGGATTGCTCGCCGCCGGCGCGCCGCTGGCGCTCGCGCTCTCGCCCGCGGCGGAAACCGGCGCGACGGGTGCGCGCCGGCCGGTCTCGCCGGAAAGCAAAAAGATCGTCTGGAAAATTTCCGGCCTGTTCGCCATCGATTCCATCGCCGGCGGTTTCCTCGGCTCGGCGCTGCTCTCCTACTATTTTTTCGAGCGCTTCGCCGTTTCCGCCGCCTTGATCGGCGGCCTGTTCTTCGCGGCGCGCGTGCTCAACGCCCTCTCGCACCTGGGCGCGGCCTGGCTGGCGGCGCGCATCGGGCTGGTGAATACCATGGTGTTCACGCACATCCCGTCCAGCATCCTGCTCGCCTCGGTGGCCTTCGCGCCGAACTTCTGGGTGGCGGCGATCCTCTTCCTGCTGCGCGAGGGGCTGGTCGAGATGGACGTGCCGACGCGGCAGTCCTACGTGATGGCGGTGGTGCAGCCGGAAGAGCGCACCTGGGCCTCGGGCGTGACGCACCTGGTGCGCCTGGGCGGCTGGGCGGTGGCGCCCAGCTTCGCCGGCTGGCTGATGCAGGCCGCATCGCTCGCCGCGCCGCTGTTCATCGGCGCCGGCATGAAGATCGCCTACGACCTGCTGCTGTGGCGCGCCTTCCGCAAGCTCAGGCCGCCGGAGGAGCGGGACTGACTTTTCCCGCCGTCCCGCATTCCTCGAAGATGCGCTTGCTGCATTTCGCGCAGACATCCTTGTCGAGCCGTGCGTAGATGCCGGCGATGGCGTCGCGCTTCTCGGTGAAGCAGGCGTCGCGGCCGATGTCGCTCGCGAAGGGTTCCTTCGCCAGCATGGTCGCGGCGCCTTCGCGCAGGCCGTGGAACCACAGCCCGCCGCCGCGCGTACGGCGGCGCCGCGCCTCCTGCGCCAGCAGCTCGGCGCCGGCGATGTCCACGAAGTTCATGCTGCGACCGAGGATGAGCAGATGCTTCTGGCCGGGCTTGCGCTCCTCCAGGTGGTGCAGGTACTCGCCGACGTGGTTGACCGCGCCGAAGTAAAGCGAGCCCTCGATGCGCAGGACCTTCAGCTGCGGGCATTCGGCGACGCCGGCGCGGCGCTCGACGAGCTTGCGCTGCGGGTCGGCGGCATCCGGCACCAGCGAGCGCAGGCTCGGCTTCGAGGTGCGGTTGAGGTAGAGCAGCAGCGACAGCAGCACGCCGGCGAGGACGGCCATCTCCAGGTGCATCACCAGCGTGGCGGTGAAGGTGACGCCGAGCACCGCCGCCTCGCTGCGGCTGGCGCGCACGATCGAACCGATGTGGTGGAAGTCGAACAGCCCCCACGCCACCAGGAAAAGGATCGCCGCCATCGCGGCATTGGGCAGGTAGGCGGCGAGCGGCGCCACCGCCAGCAGGATCAGCACGAGGAAGCCGGCGGCGAAGGCGGCGGCGAGCGGCGTCCGCGCGCCGGCCTCGTAGTTCACGCCGGAGCGGTTGAAGGAACCGCTGGAGGCATAGGCCGAGAAGAAGCTGCCGACGATGTTGGACAGGCCCTGGCCGATGAACTCCTGGTTGCCGTCGATGCGCTGGCCCGACTTCACGGCGATGGAGCGGGCGATCGACACGGCTTCGGTCAGGCCGAGCGCCGTCACGGCGAGCGCGATGCCGAGCAGGCGCTTCTCCGTCTCCAGCGAGAACTCCGGCATCGACAGCGGCGGCAGCGCGCCGGGCAGGGCGCCGATGGTCATGATGCCGGTGGTGGCCGTGCCGAACTGCAGGTTGAGCAGCCAGGCCGTCACGCTGCCGACCAGCATGGCGACGATCATGTAGGGCACCTTCGGCCACCAGCGCCGCACCGCCAGGCCGGAGAGCAGCGTGGCGAGGCCCACCGCCAGCACCCAGGGCTGCACGTCGGGCAGATGCACGACGAACTGGCGCAGGGTCTCGAGGAAGGAGGCGCCGCGCGGGATCGGCATGCCGAAGAAGTTGCGCAGTTGGCTGGCCATGATGAGCACGCCTGCGCCGGCGGTGAAGCCGACCACCACGGTGTGCGAGATGAAGTTCACCAGCTGGCCCAGCCGCGCCAGGCCCATCGCCAGTTGCAGCGTGCCGACCATGATGGTGAGCGTGAGCGCCAGCGTGACGTAGCGTTCGCTGCCCGGCTCGGCGAGATGCGAGAGCGTGGCGAACAGCACCAGCGAGATGGCGTTGGTCGGGCCGGAGACGAGGTGCCAACTGGAGCCGAAGAAGGCGGCGATCACCGCCGGCACCATGGCGGCGTAGAGGCCGTATTCTGGCGGCAGGCCGGCCAGGGTGGCGAAGGCGACACCCTGCGGCAGGACGATGATGGCGCCGATCAGGCCGGCGAGGAGGTCGGCTTTCAGTGTGCCGCGATTGACGTGCGGCCACCAGCGCAGGAAGGGCGCGGTGCGGTACAGCCAATGAGAGCTGCTGCGGGTTTTCAACACGATTGCCGGCGGAGAATTGCCGAAATATTAGCAGAAGACGATATTCCTTGCTGCAACCGTTCCGGCCGTGTCGATGCCGGAAAAAAACAAGCCGGCGTTAGCAGCAACGCCGGCTCTGAACCGCCCAAGGAGGGGTATGGGCGGGGAGGAGGAGGGAAAGGATCGACAAGCGTCAATAGGCCAGATGCCCCGGCTGGCGATGCCGGCTGCGATGGACGCGGGAAGAGGCCACGGCAAACTGGAACAGGTCCAGCGACGAAAGCTGGGGGTAGGCGGCGCGGGCGGCGCGGTAGACCACCCATTCGACCGGCAGGCCTTGACGCGGCCGGGCTTCGAAACAGTATTCGAGGCGTCGATAGGCGTCGTCGAAGAGGGCCCTCAATTTGTGATTCTTGCGGCGTTCGTCGTTCATGAGCCATTCCTTTGCATGCTTTGTTTGTCTCATTAAACGGCAGCGGCCATGAAAACTGAATAGGGCGGAAGATGAATCGCCTGTAGGTGTTATTCCTACAGGGCGCCGGTCGCGGCGGCAACTCGGGGTATGCTTCCCCTGAGCCTGCGCAAGGCGAGGTGTTTTCGATTGATGGATCAACGGCAAAATCCGCAATAACAGCAGACATTGATATGCCGCGGCCTTCCCCCCGGTTGCTATTGACCGACCTGTTTCAATCCGCCGTGCGCGCCGCCGATCCGGCCGCCTGCGTGCCACGCCACCTGCCGCCGCCGCCGAAGGGGCGCACCCTGGTGATCGGCGCCGGCAAGGCCGCCGCGGCCATGGCCCATGCCGTGGAGCGGCACTGGACCGGCGAGCTGTCCGGCCTGGTGGTGACGCGCTACGGCCACGGCGTGCCCTGCCGGCGCATCGAGGTGGTCGAGGCGGCGCATCCCGTGCCCGACGAGGCCGGCCGCGCCGCCGCCGCGCGCATCCTCGCCGTGGTGCAGGGACTGACTTCCGACGACCTCGTGCTGGTGCTGGTCTCCGGCGGCGGCTCGGCCCTGCTGGCCCTGCCCTTCGAGGGCATCTCGTTGGCCGACAAGCAGCAGGTGAACCGCGCCCTCCTGAAGAGCGGCGCCGGCATCGGCGAGATGAACTGCGTCAGGAAGCATCTCTCCGCCATCAAGGGCGGGCGTCTGGCCGCCGCGGCCTATCCGGCGCGGGTGCTGACGCTGGTGATTTCCGACGTGCCGGGCGACGATCCGGCGGTGGTGGCCTCCGGGCCCACCGTGCCGGACCCGACCACCTGTGCCGACGCCCTGGCGATCCTGGAGAAATACCGCATTGCCGTGCCGCCGACGGTGGAGGCCCTGCTCCGGTCGGGCCTCAGCGAAACGCCCAAGCCGGACGACCTGCGCTTCGCCCACTGCGAGACGCGCGTCATCGCCACGGCGCAGGGCTCGCTCGCCGCGGCGGCCGAGGCGGCGCGCGCGGCCGGCATCGAACCGCTCATCCTCGGCGACGCCATCGAGGGCGAGGCGCGCGAGGTGGCGAAGGCGCTGGCCGGCATGGCGAAATCCTGCGCCCTGCATGGCGTGCCGGCGCGCCCGCCCTGCGTGCTGCTCTCCGGCGGCGAGACGACGGTGACGGTGAAGGGGCAGGGGCGCGGCGGCCGCAACGCCGAGTTCCTGCTGGCGCTGGCGGTGGCGCTCGACGGCGCGGCGGGCATCCATGCCCTGGCCGGCGACACCGACGGCATCGACGGCACGGAGGATAATGCCGGTGCGGTCCTCACGGCCGATACGCTGGCACGTGCCCGCGCCGCGGGCATCGATGCCAAGGCGCGGCTGGCCGACAATGACGGCCACGGCTTCTTCGCCGCGCTGAATGACCTCGTCGTCACCGGGCCGACGCGCACCAACGTGAACGATTTCCGGGCGATTTTCATAGAGGGAAATTCGCGTTAACCCGCATGGCCGGCGGCCGGCGCAGACAGTACGATACGAGCTGGAGGAACCATGGGCTCACCCGAAGAATTCCGTCAACTGAGCGAGGCCGAGATTGCGCGCCTGATCGCCGGCCTGCGCCGCATCCTGGCGACTGACTCTTTGCTCGTCGCGCAGGAGGACCTCGTTCCCTATGAGTGCGACGGCCTCACCGCCTACCGCCAGCTGCCGCTGCTGGTGGCGCTGCCGACCACCGAGGACCAGGTCGTCGCCGTGCTGAAGCTCTGCCAGGAGCTGCGCGTGCCGCTGGTGGCGCGCGGCGCCGGCACCGGGCTCTCCGGCGGCGCCACGCCGGTGCAGCACGGCGTCGTGCTGTCGCTGGCGAAGTTCATGCGCATCCTCGACATTGACCCGGTGGCGCGCACGGCGCGCGTGCAGCCGGGCGTGCGCAACCTCGCCATCTCGGAAGCGGTGGCGCCCTGCAACCTCTACTACGCGCCGGACCCCTCCAGCCAGATCGCCTGCACCATCGGCGGCAACGTCGCCGAGAACTCCGGCGGCGTGCACTGCCTGAAGTACGGCCTGACGGTGCACAACGTGCTGCGTCTGCGCGTGGCGCTGATCGACGGCACGGTGGTGGAGATCGGCTCGGGCGCGCTGGATTCGCCCGGCTACGACCTGCTCGCCCTGATGATCGGTTCGGAAGGCATGCTCGGCATCGTGCTGGAGGCGACGGTGAAGCTGACGCCGAAGCCGCAACTGGCGCAGGTGGCGATGGCCTCCTTCGACGACGTGGTGAAGGCCGGCAACGCGGTAGCCGACATCATCGCCGCCGGCATCATCCCGGCCGGGCTGGAAATGATGGACAAGCCGGCTACCGCCGCCGTCGAGGACTACGTGCACGCCGGCTACGACCTCAACGCGGAAGCCAT
>JADFDL010000077.1 GCA_018262875.1 Rhodocyclaceae bacterium
GCACGACGGGTCTGCATGCCATCGGCACCAGCTTTCGTATGATCCAGTATGGCGATGCCGATGCAATGGTCTGCGGAGGGGCGGAATCCACCGTGACGCCGCTGGCCATAGGCGGCTTTGCCTCGGCGCAAGCGCTGTCCACCCGCAACGACGACCCGGCAACGGCAAGCCGTCCGTGGGACAAGGGGCGCGACGGATTCGTTCTTGGCGAAGGCGCTGGCGTGCTGGTCCTCGAGGAATACGAGCATGCGAAGCGCCGCGGTGCCCGGATCTATGCCGAGGTAGCGGGTTTCGGCATGAGCGGGGACGCCTTCCACATGACCGCGCCGGATACCGATGGTCCGCGCCGCAGCATGATCAACGCGTTTCAGGATGCGGGGATCAATCCGGATCAGGTCCAGTACCTGAACGCCCACGGCACTTCCACGCCGCTCGGCGACAAGAATGAAACGGATGCCATCAAGCTGGCGTTCGGCGATGCTGCCCGCAAACTGGTGGTGAATTCCACCAAGTCCATGACGGGGCACCTGCTGGGCGGCGCCGGCGGGCTCGAGTCTGCGCTCACGGTACTGGCGGTGCACCACCAGATTTCGCCGCCGACTATCAATATCTTCGATCAGGATCCGGAGTGCGATCTCGACTATTGTGCCAACATGGCGCGTCAGCTCAAGATCGATGTCGCCCTGAAGAATAATTTCGGATTTGGCGGCACCAACGGCACGCTGGCTTTCCGGCGGGTCTGATTCCAGCGTTCTTCCCGTCGGATGTTCCTGCCGCATCGGCTTGAAATCCGGTCCTCCCCTTGTCTAGCGATGGTGCTTGCCGTGCTGCACCTCGCAGCCTTGGTCAGCCTGGTGTCGCTCCTGATCCCTGTCTGGCTGAAACTGGCGCTGGCTGTCGTAATCGGGGTGTCGGTTGGCATTTCGGTTCGCCGCCATGCGCTGCTCCGGGCAGCGTTTTCAGTACGCGAACTGGTACTGAAGGCCGATGGCGCAGTTGAGGGTCTGTGGAATGGCGGAAGACGGTTTGACGCAAGAATATCCGGACAAACCACCGTTCTGCCCTGGCTGATCGTGATGCTGATTGAATTGCCGGACTCGCGACGCTTGCACCCGCTGTTGATCCTGCCGGACTCGCTGCCAGCCGAGGACGGGAGGGTACTGCGCGCTTGGCTGCGCTGGAAGCCTATTTGAGGCGGTTTCGCAGTACGGTGTTGCGAGCCATGGCGAGAGTCTCCGGGTAGTCTCGGCTGGAATGCAGGCCCCGGCTTTCACGACGTCTTTGAGCGCAGCGCACGATGAGGTCGGCGGTCAGCACAAGGTTGCGCAACTCGATCAGGTCATTCGTGACGCGGAAATTGGCGTAGTACTCGTCGATCTCCCGCTCCAGCAGGCGGATGCGGTGGCGGGCCCGCTCCAGGCGCTTGTTGGTGCGTACGATACCGACGTAATCCCACATGAAGCGGCGCAATTCATCCCAGTTGTGCGAAAGGACGATTTCCTCGTCGGCGTCCGTGACGCGGCTCTCGTCCCATGGCGGCAGGTCTGGCAGGGCTTGCCGCCTGGACTGGAGAATGTCCTCGGCCGCAGCGGCGGAAAATACCAAGCACTCGAGCAGTGAATTGCTGGCCAGCCGGTTGGCTCCATGGAGGCCGGTGAAGGCGGTTTCACCCACTGCGTAGAGGCCGGGCAGGGCTGTGCGGGCGGCAAAGTCGGTGACAATGCCGCCGCAGGCATAGTGTGCCGCCGGCACGACCGGTATCGGATGCCGGGTAATGTCGATGCCCAGCTCCAGGCAACGGGCATGGATGTTCGGGAAGTGCTCGATCAGGAAACCGGCCGGCTTGTGCGTCATATCGAGATAGACGCAGTCGAGGCCACGCTTCTTCATCTCGAGGTCGATGGCGCGGGCGACAATGTCGCGCGGCGCCAATTCGGCGCGAGAGTCGTGCTCAGGCATGAAACGCTCGCCATCCGGCAGGCGCAGTATGCCGCCTTCACCACGCATGGCCTCCGTGATGAGGAAGGTTTTCGCATGGGGGTGGTAAAGGCAGGTCGGATGGAACTGGATGAATTCCATATTGGCCACTCGACAGCCGGCGCGCCAGGCCATGGCGATGCCATCTCCGGTCGCCGTATCGGGATTGGTGGTGTAGAGATAGACCTTGCCGGTGCCGCCGGTGGCCAGCACCGTATGCGGAGCGGAAAAGGTCTCCACATGGTCTGCCGGTTTGTCGAGTACGTAGGCTCCGTGGCAACCGCTGTCCGGCAGGCCGAATTTGGCATCGGTGATGAGGTCGATGGCGATGTGATGCTCGAACACCTTGATGTTCGGATGGGCGCGCAACTTCCGCGTCAGGGTATCCTGAACCGCCGAGCCAGTGGCATCCGCCACATGGATGACGCGGCGATGGCTGTGCCCCCCCTCGCGAGTGAGGTGGTAGCCGGATCCTGAAGCGTCGCGCGTAAACGGTACGCCCTGGTCGACGAGCCAGTCGATGGCAGCCTTGCCCCGTTCGACGACGAAGCGGGTCGTTCTGGAGCTGCACAGTCCGGCACCGGCGACCAGGGTATCCTTGATGTGAGCTTCGATCGAGTCGGCATCGTCCAGTGCTGCGGCGATGCCTCCCTGGGCACGGTTGCTGGCGCTGTCTTCGAGAGATCGCTTGGTGACCAGGGCGACTTTCTTGTGTGGGGCCAGCTGGAGTGCCAAAGACTGGCCAGCCAGGCCGCTACCAATGATCAGGACGTCGAAAACCTGCACGGTGGACAAGAGGTGATTGAAGGCTCGGAACTATACCATTGCAGGACAAGGCCGGGAAAAGGCCCTTCCGGCTGCTGAACTATTCCAGAAGGTCGCTGTCTCTTGGCAGAAGGCAGTGACGCGCAGAGTGCGTCGGGTATACTTGCGGCTCGGCCCGGCCCTTCGGACCGAATGAACTTCCAACAATACAGCCGCTCGAATGGGAGAACGTGAAGTAGACCAGCAACTGGTCGTCCGCGCGCAGCACGGCGATCAGAAGGCCTTTGGGCTGCTTGTGTCTAAATACCAGCGCAAGCTGGCACGCTTGTTGTCGCGGCTGATCCGGGATCCGGCCGAGGTGGAGGACGTGGCGCAGGAAACTTTCATCAAGGCCTATCGTGCCCTGGGAAATTTCCGGGGCGACAGCGCCTTCTATACCTGGCTGTACCGCATCGGGATCAATACCGCGAAGAATTATCTGGTGTCGCAGGGCCGGCGGGCGCCCACCCGGACTGAATTCGACTCCGAGGAGGCGGAAGGCTTCGAGGAAGGCGAATTGTTGCGCGACAACAATACGCCGGAACGCATGCTCCTCTCCAAGCAGATCGGTGAGACGGTGAATTCGGCGATGGAGGCATTGCCCGAAGAATTGCGCACGGCCATCGTGCTGCGCGAGATCGAGGGAATGAGCTACGAAGATATCGCGAAAATGATGGATTGCCCGATCGGAACTGTGCGGTCGCGGATATTCCGGGCACGCGAGTCAGTAGCTGAGAAACTCCGGCCGTTGCTGGACACGACTCCGGACAAGAGGTGGTGAAAATGAAACCTGACATTTCCGCTCTATTGGACGACGAACTGGAGCCGGGCGCAGCCAGTCGCACGATCGATGCCTTGCGACGCGAAAAGGAGTTGCAGGAGGCTTGGAACGTCTATCATCTGATAGGCGATGCCTTGCGCCGGTCTCCCGGGTATTCGCACGATTTGTCAGCCAAGGTGATGGCACGGTTGATGGAGGAGCCCGTGTTGTTCGTCCCCGCCGCCCTACCGAAACGCACCCGGTTGCGTTTCGCGCTGCCTCTGGCCGCGGCAGTCATGGGCATGGCCGCGGTAGGGTGGGTGGCGTTGTCCCTGAATGCGCCCCAGCCGCACGAACTTGCCGCCAGGCAGCGTCCATCGAGTCAGCCGGTGGTTCATCCGGCGGAGCAGTCGCCTTCCGGCGCCCTGAAGGAATACCTCGTTGCCCATCAGGCCCATTCTCCGAGCGGAGGCATTCAGGGCGTGGCGCCCTATGTACGTTCGGTTTCGGAGATTCGACAGGGCGGCAGGCCATGAAACGTGCGCTTGTACTGCTGGCGCTCGGCGGTGCGCTTGTCGCCCCCGCTTACAGCGATCAGCATGGCGATGCCTTGGCGTGGCTGCAAAAAATGGCTGCTGCTGCACAGAAGCTTAATTACACCGGGACGTTCACCTATCAAAGCGGCGGCAGTTCCGAAACCTCGCGCATCACCCACCTCGTGGACGCCGCAGGCGAGCAGGAAAAACTCGAAGTGCTCGATGGCAGCCCTCGCGAAGTGGTGCGCAGCAATGACGAAGTCAAATGTTTCCTGCCCGATGACAAGGTCGTCATCGTAGAGAATCGCGGGCAATACAAAGCCTTTCCGGCGCTACTGCCGGCATCGGTCAGCAACCTGGGCGAGTATTACCAGATCCGCAAAGGGGACGTTTCACGGGTGGCCGGGCTGGACAGCCAGCTCGTCATCCTTGAGCCAAGGGATGCGCTGCGTTACGGTCACCATCTCTGGGCCGATGTCAATTCCGGTTTGATCCTGAAGGCCCGCACAATCAATGAGCGCAACGAAACCATCGAGCAATTCGCATTCAATCAATTGCAGATCAACGGGATCATCGACAGGGAAACACTGAAGCCCAGATTCGACTCGGAAGGCAAAGCCTGGCGGATACACAACGCACGGGCTTCGCAAAGTCTTTCAGCGGGGAGCGACTGGCTGTTCAAAGTCCAGTTGCCCGGCTTCAAGAAAAGCGCCGGCATGAAACGGCAGGCAAGGCGGGGAAGCGGTACGGAAACGACCCACTTTGTTTTTACCGACGGCCTGGCCTCCATCTCAGTGTTCATTGAGCCGTTGGCAGACCAGAAAGCGGAGAAGGCAACCTATTCGGTCGGGGCCATCAACGTATACAAGCGCGCGGCCGGAAAGCACCTCCTGACGGTCCTCGGTGAAGTGCCCATGGCGACCCTGATGCGCCTGGGCGACGGCATGGAGCCCAGAAAGAAATGATGGACCAGGAAGCCGTCGTAGCCCGTATCGAGGGCGATCATGCCTATGTCGAAGTGGGTGGTACCGGTGTCGGCTGCGGCCGCTGCCACGAGACAGGGGGCTGCCAAAGCGGCATTCTCGGCCAGCTGTTCAGCAGCAAGCCGCGACAGTTCCGCATTGCCAACCGGATAGGGGCCATGCCGGGCGATCGTGTCGTCGTGCGCGTGGCCGAGGGGCAGACCCTGCGTGCCGCGCTGCTGACTTATATCCTGCCGGTGCTGCTTCTGCTGCTGGGGGCGGTTGCCGGCACTGTGCTGGGAGAAGCGGAGAGCAGCGATGCTTCAGCCGCGCTGGGTGCGCTGGCCGGACTTGCCATCGGCGTCCTGGCGGGACTGACTTTACGCCAAGCCCGGATCGGCAAGATCGCGGAACCCGTGCTCATCCGCCGCAGTTCATCTTTCTGCATTTCCAAGGAAGCCTGCCAATGATCATCAGACTGTTTGTCTCCATCCTTCTGTCAGTCTTTGCGCTGAATGCTGTTGCGCAAGGCAGGGAGTTGCCCGATTTCACCGACCTGGTCGACAAGTATGGGCCGGCGGTTGTCAATGTCAGCACGACACAGACCGTCCGTGGCAACCGCGCCTTCCCGCAATTGCCGGAGCTTGACGAAGATGATCCCATGTTCGAGTTCTTCAAGCGATTCATTCCGCGTCAGCCAGGCATGCCGCGCGATTTCCAGAACAAGTCCCTCGGCTCGGGTTTCATCATCAGTCCGGACGGCTACATCCTGACGAATACCCATGTCGTCGATTCGGCCGACGAAATTTCGGTGAAGCTCACTGACAAGCGCGAGTTCAAGGCCAAGGTGATCGGCACCGACAAGCGGACCGACGTGGCGCTGATCAAGATCGAGGCGAACGGCTTGCCTGCGGTCAAATTGGGCGATCCCGGCAAGCTTCGCGTCGGGGAATGGGTGGTGGCCATCGGTTCGCCCTTCGGCTTCGAAAGTTCCGTGACGGCGGGCATCGTCAGCGCCAAGGGACGCGCCCTGCCGCAGGAAAACTTCGTTCCGTTCATTCAGACCGATGTCGCCATCAATCCGGGCAACTCGGGTGGGCCGCTGTTCAACATGAGGGGCGAGGTGGTCGGCATCAATTCGCAGATTTACAGCCGTACCGGCGGCTACATGGGCGTGGCCTTCGCCATTCCCATCGATGTGGCGATGGAAGTGCAAAGCCAGTTGCGCAGCAGCGGACGCGTCAGCCGCGGGCGCATCGGCGTGGTCATCCAGGAACTGACCAAAGAACTGGCCGATTCTTTCGGCCTGTCCAAGGCCGTCGGCGCCCTGGTGAACGCCGTGGAAAAAGGCGGCCCTGCCGAGAAGGCCGGCATTGAAGCCGGAGACATCATCCTCAAGTTCGATGGCAAGGCGGTGAACGCCTCCAGCGATTTGCCGCGGATTGTCGGCGCCACCCGCCCTGGCAGCAAGGTGTCCACGCAAATCTGGCGAAAGGGAACTACCCGCGACCTGGCGGTGACAGTGGGTGAAATCCCCGAGGAAAAAACGGCGCAGCGCAGCCAGAAGCGGGCCAAGCCGGCGGAAGCGGCGGCCAACCGGCTGGGATTGGTCTTGAGCGAACTGTCGCCTGAGCAGAAGCGCGAACTGAAAATTGCCAATGGCCTGCTGGTCGAGGATGCTCGCGCAAATGGCAGTCGAGCCGACTTGCGTCCGGGAGACGTCATTCTGGCTGTCGTACACAAAGGTTCGAGCACGGAAGCGAGAACCGTCGATCAGTTCAACAAGTTTCTGGCCCAACTGGACAAGTCGGCGACGATCACTCTCCTTGTGAAACGGGGTGAGCAACAGACCTACATCACGCTCAAAAGCATCGGTGACAAATAAGCGTTTGACGGTCTACAGCCGCGCCTGGTGCCATCTCTGCGATGATCTCCTGGCCGCGCTCAGGCCGCTATGCGAGGAACTGGGCGCCGGCATAGAGATAATCGATGTCGATGCCCATCCCGAATTCGAGGAGGCCCATGGCGAGCGGGTGCCGGTCGTGTTCGGCGGAGAAACCGAGCTGTGCCACTACTTTCTCGATACCGCGGCAGTTCGTGCTTATTTGCTGAATTTCCGGTAGAATTTCGCGCTTTCGTATGCCTCTGAAAGGGTGCTTTGCAGCACCCTTTCGTCTCTGATGGATCACATCCGCAATTTTTCGATCATCGCCCATATCGACCACGGCAAGTCGACGCTGGCCGACCGCATCATCCAAGTGTGCGGCGGCCTGTCGGAACGTGAAATGGAAGCGCAGGTGCTCGATTCGATGGACATCGAGCGGGAGCGGGGCATCACCATCAAGGCACAGACGGCTTCCCTGCAGTACAAGGCGCGCGACGGCCGCCTTTTCAACCTCAACCTGATCGACACGCCGGGGCATGTCGATTTCTCTTATGAAGTGTCGCGCTCGCTGTCCGCCTGCGAAGGCGCTCTGCTGGTGGTGGACGCCTCGCAGGGA
>JADFDL010000078.1 GCA_018262875.1 Rhodocyclaceae bacterium
AGACCTGCATCGACTGCCACAAGGGCATCGCCCACCAGAAGCCGCAGGGCATGAAGGAAGACGACGACGAGTAAGCCCTGTCATCTTCAGGGGTGTTGATTCGTTCTATACTCGACAAGCCGATTTGAACCTGTAACCAAGGAGTTGACCATGCAAAAACTGATCACCGCTTCCACCGTCGGTCTGCTGCTTGCGCTGGGCGCGGGCGGCGCGATGGCCGCCCCCGACTGGAGCAAGGCGCCGGGCAAGAAGATCACCGTGTTCTATCCGGGCGTCTCCCCGATCGAATGGATTACCAAGGGCACCGAGCATGGCGGCGCCAAGGGCCTGAAGAAGGGCGAGAGCTGCGCGGCTTGCCATGATGAGGAAGCCGCCGACATGGGCAAGAAGATGGTGACCGGCCAGAAGATCGAGCCGAAAGTCATCAAGGGCAAGGCCGGCTCGATTCCCGTCACGGTGCAGGCCGCGCACGACGGTGCCAACCTGTACCTGCGCTTCTCCTGGAAGCAGCCTGCCGGCGGCGCCGAGAAAATGGACAAGGACAACCAGGTCAAGCTGGCCGTGATGTTCGAGGACAACAAGATCGAGCGCGCCAATCTTTCCGGCTGCTGGGAAACCTGCCACCAGGACGCCCGCAGCATGCCCGAGGGCAAGGACGACAAGAAGACCAAGTACGTCACCGGCGGCGACGTCAAGGGCGGCAAGTTCTACGACCTGATCCAGTGGACCAGCAAGGGCGCCAAGCATGACGGCTATGTCGCCGACAAGCGCGTCATGGAAGGCGGTAAGGGTCTGGTCGAGGCCAAGGGCGAGAAGAAGGGCGACGAGTGGGTCGTCGTCTTCACCCGCAAGCTCGCCGGCGGCGGCGAGGGCGATATCGCCATGGCGGCCGGCAAGACCTACAACATCGGCTTTGCCATTCACGACGATCACACCAGCGGCCGTTTCCACCACGTCTCGCTCGGCTACACGCTGGGCATCGATGCCAAGGCGGACATCACCGCGACCAAGCAGTAATTGCGCGGCTCCGGGGAACTCTCCGGGCGCGTTGCGAACAAATGGGGAGCGGAAGCTCCCCGTTTGTTTTCCAGGAGGACAAGATGGGCAACAACGTCATTGCGATCGCCGTCCTGGCGGGACTGACTTTTGCCGTGCTGCCTGCGCAGTCTCTGGCGCAACCGGTGGAAGTCGGCATTCAGGACTACAAGTACAACCCGCCCGAAATCAAGGTCAAGGTCGGCACAACGGTGAAGTGGGTCAACAACGAAAAGCGCGCCAGCCATTCGATTCTGTTTACCGGCCCGGGCGGTTTTGAGTCGGACAGGATATTTCCCGGCGAATCCTGGCAGCGCGTTTTCGATAAGCCGGGAACCTATGTTTACACCTGCGGGCCACACCCCGAAATGAAAGGCAAAGTAGACGTGGCGGAGTAGCCAGGCGCTTCAAACCCGATCGAAAGCCGCGCCCGCGGCTTTTTTGTTTTTTACGGGCAATCCCGATACACTCCGCCGACCATTGGGCCGGAAACCGTCAATCGAGGTCATTTTGTTCGCACGGCTGTTTTGCTTGTGTGTTGTGGTGTTGGGACTTGCCGGCACGGCGCAGGCCGCCGATTTGTCCGCCGTCTATCCGCAGGTGCGCAGCATCTTTCCCGACGCCGAGGCCTACGGCGGCTTCGAAGGCGTGCCGCCTGCCGTCGCCGCCTACAAAGGCGGCAAGCCGATCGGCTACATCTTTTTCACCGATGACGTACTGCGCATCCCGGCCTATTCCGGCAAGCCGATCAACACCATGGTCGGCATCGATCTCGAGGGGCGGATTGCCGGCCTGGCCATTGTGAATCATGACGAACCGATCCTCGCCGTCGGCATCACGCCGGACAGGCTGAATCGTTATGTCGCCCAGTACGAGGGCAAGTCGGTGTTCGACAAGGTCATTATCGGCGCCAAGCGCGAGGGCCATGTCGCCATCGACGGCATCACCGGCGCCACCATCACCGTCATGATCGAGAACGCCACCGTGATGCGCTCGGCGAAACTGGTTGCCGAAGCGCGCGGCATCCGCCACCCCGGGTTGCCCGCGGCGAACAGCAAAGTCGAAGCGGCGCCGGCTGTTCCCGCGCCGGCGGTCGTTACGCCGCCCGCCCGCCCGCCGGAAACCGAATCGCAGGGATCGCAGCCGCCGCAACCCGCTCGTCCGCCCGTTGCGGTTTTGGCCGCGCCTGCCGAAAAAGTCGCCGCTGCGACAAGGCCTGCACCGCCTTCACGCCCGTTGCATGGCGCGGTGCCGCTCACGCCCGACTTCCCGCCGCAGCATGTCGCACCGCTGCCGGCCCGGCCGGGCACCTGGACGCCGCCGCAGGATGAGCCGGCCTGGATCGCCATCTGGCAGAACCGCAAATTCGACATTGCCGTCCTGGTCATCGGGCTGGCCACGCTCTCCTTCATTCTCATCTTCCAGGACTGGCTGGCGAAGCGCCCGAACGCGCTGGTTTACGTGCGCAACGGTTTCCACATCTACACGCTTTTCTTCATCGGCTGGTGGGGACTGGCGCAACTGTCGGTGATCAACGTCATTACATTCGTCAACTCGGTGATGCAGGGATTCCGCTGGGAGAACTTCCTCATCGACCCGATGCTGTTCATCCTCTGGGGCTTCGTCGCCATGACGCTCCTGCTCTGGGGGCGCGGCGTCTATTGCGGCTGGCTCTGTCCCTTCGGCGCGCTGCAGGAACTGATCCTGATTGCGTCGCGCAAGCTCAAGCTGCCGGAAATCGAGTTCAGCGATGCGGTTCATGAGCGCCTGGTAGCGCTCAAGTACATCATCCTCATCCTGCTGTTCGGCGTGTCCCTGCAGTCGATTACCGAGGCTGCCTGGTATGCCGAGGTCGAGCCGTTCAAGACTGTGATCTCGATGCGCTTCCAGCGCGAATGGAACTACGTCTTCTACGCGCTCGTCCTCATCGGCGTGGCGGCGGTGAACCGCAAGTTCTATTGCAAGTACCTCTGTCCGCTGGGGGCGGCGCTGGCCATTCCCGGCCGTTTCCGTCTTTTCGAGTGGTGGCTGCGGCGACGCAAGGAATGCGGCAAGCCCTGCCAGGTTTGCGCCAATCGTTGTTCCGTGCGTGCCATCCGGCCGACCGGCGAGATCAATGCCAACGAATGCCACTACTGCCTGGATTGCCAGGTCATCTACTACAACGACATGGTTTGCCTGCCTTTGATCGACCGGCGCAAGCGCCGTGAGCAGCAACTCGTGAGGGGTCAGAATGCACAAGCCAATAACCCTGCACAGCCCATGGTTGCCTCCAGGAGTAATCCGGATGACATGCCCGCTCCAGGTATACATTGATAATTATCAAATAGTTAAAATAGACTGTCTTGACCTATATCAAGGCTGGCAAGGGGCTCAGGAATTTTAATGCACCGTTTGATTTAGCAGCATATCCACGTTAGGGAGGAAGTCGATGCAAAGCCGTAAACTCGCACTGCTCGCAGGGTTATCCTTGCTGGCCGCTCTGCCCGCATTTACCTGGGCGCAGTCCAAATCAGCCCATCCGGGTACGCCGGAAGAAGAAATACGCTACAAGGGCGCCCCGGTGCCGATCAAGCCGGAGGAAGCCAAGGAAACACTGTCGCCGAAAGCGCCGCCGCTGAGCCCCGATGAGTTTGCCCGCGCCAAACAGATCTATTTCGAGCGCTGCGCCGGCTGCCACGGCGTGCTGCGCAAGGGCGCCACCGGCAAGCCGCTGACCACCGATATCACCCTGAAGGCCGGCACCGAATACCTCAAGGTCTTCATCAACTACGGCACGCCCGGCGGCATGCCGAACTGGGGCACCTCGGGCGAGCTGACCGAGAAGGACATCGATATCATGGCGCGCTTCCTGCAGCACGAGCCGCCCACCCCGCCGGAGTTTGGCCTGAAGGAAATGAAGGCCTCCTGGAAGGTGCATGTGCCGGCCGACAAGCGCCCGACCAAGAAGATGAACAAGCTGGACCTGGAGAACCTGTTCTCGGTGACGCTGCGCGACGCCGGCGAGATCGCTTTGATCGACGGCGCATCCAAGAAGATCGTCTCCATCATCAAGACCGGCTACGCGGTGCATATCTCGCGCATGTCGGCTTCCGGCCGCTATCTCTTCGTCATCGGCCGCGACGCCAAGATCGACATGATCGACCTGTGGATGGAGAAGCCTGCCGTCGTCGCCGAGATCAAGGTCGGCCTCGAGGCGCGTTCGGTCGAGACCTCGAAGTACAAGGGTTACGAGGACAAGTATGCCGTCGCCGGCACCTACTGGCCGCCGCAGTTCGTCATCATGAAGGGCGATTCGCTGGAGCCGCTGAAGATCGTGGCGACCCGCGGCATGACGGTCGACACCCAGGATTATCACCCTGAGCCGCGCGTGGCCGCCATCGTGGCGAACCACCACAAGCCGGAGTTCGTGGTGAACGTCAAGGAAACCGGCAAGGTGCTGATGGCCAATTACTCGGACCTCAACAACCTCAAGATCACCGAGATCGCCACCGCCCGCTTCCTGCATGACGGCGGCTGGGAATCTTCGCAGCGCTACGTCATGATGGCCGCCAACCAGTCCGACAAGGTCGTCGTCATCGACACCAAGGAAGGCAAGCTGGAGTCGATCGTCAGCGTCGGCAAGATTCCGCACCCGGGCCGCGGCGCCAACTTCAAGCATCCGAAGTTCGGCCCCGTCTGGGCGACCAGCCACCTCGGCGACGAGACCATCAGCCTGATCGGCACCGACCCCAAGGGCCACAAGAAGAACGCCTGGAAGGTCGTGCAGACACTGAAGGGCCAGGGCGGCGGTTCGCTCTTCATCAAGACGCACCCGAAGTCGAAGAACCTTTGGGTGGATACCACGCTGAACCCGGAAACCGCAGTCAGCCAGTCCATCGCGGTGTACGACATCAATAATCTCGACAAGGGCTTCCAGGTCCTGCCGATCGGCGAGTGGGCCGGCGTGGGCGAGGGCGCCAAGCGCGTCGTTCAGCCGGAATACAACAAGGCCGGCGACGAGGTCTGGTTCTCGGTGTGGAGCGCCAAGAACCACCAGTCGGCGATCGTCGTGGTCGATGACAAGACGCGCAAGCTGAAGGCCGTCATCAAGGATCCGAAGCTGATCACGCCGACCGGCAAGTTCAACGTCTATAACACCCAGAAAGACGTGTACTGAGCAGAACAGCAAGGAGGAGGGAACGGGGGCCTGCGGGCCCCCGTTTTTTTGGGGCTTTGAGAAAAGTCAAAGCGTTAGCCGGCGGTAACAGGCATTCTGCGGCTGGACAATGATAATGACCCGATATTCCGGCTGTGCGCTTGCCGCCTTGTTCCTGCTGACGCCTGCTGTCGCGCTGACGGCCGACCCGCCGCCCGAGCGCATGCGCGATCTGGTGCGCATGGTGCGGCAAGATTGCGGCTCCTGCCATGGCCTGACCCTGAAAGGCGGCCTCGGCCCGCCGCTGTTGCCGGAAACACTGCTTGAAAAGCCGGCGGAATCGCTAAGGTATACTGTGCTCCTCGGCCGGCCGGGCACGCCGATGCCGCCCTGGAACGCCTTCATGACCGAAGCCGAGGCAGACTGGATCGTGCGCCAGCTGATTCAAGGCTTTCCCGAAGAGACACGTTGATGAAACCCCTGTTTTCCATCCTTGCCGCCCTGCTGTTGTCTGCCTGTTCCGGCGCTGTCCTGCGCGGCACCGGCGATCTGGGCGTCGTCATCGAGCGCGCCAGCGGCAGCGTCGCGGTGGTCGACTCCAGCGCCAGGCGCATCCTCGGCCGGGTCGAGGGGCTGGGCGATCTCTCGCATGCCTCCGCCGTGTATTCGCGCGACGGCCGCTACGCCTATGTCTTCGGCCGCGACGGCGGCCTGACCAAGGTCGACATCCTCGAGCGGCGCATCGCCAGGCGCATCATCCAGGCCGGCAATTCGATCGGCGGCGCCATCTCGCAGGACGGCCGCCTGGTCGCCGCGCAAAACTACCAGCCGGGCGGGATCAAGGTGTTCGACGCCGAGACGCTGGAACTGCTTGCCGACATCCCGGCCACGTTCGGCGACGGCCAGCAGCGCGCCAAGGTGGTCGGCCTCGCCGACGTGCCGGGCAACAAGTTCGCCTATGCCCTGTTCGAGGCCGGCGAGATCTGGGTCGCCGATCTGTCGACGCCGCGCGAGCCGAAGGTGACGAAGTTCCGCAACATCGGCAACCAGCCCTACGACGGCCTGGTGACGCCGGACGGGCGCTATTACATTGCCGGACTCTTCGGCGAGGATGGCCTCGCCCTGGTCGACCTGTGGAAGCCGGAGCAGGGCGCGCGGAAGATTCTCGCCAACTACGGCAAGGGTGTGGAAAAGCTGCCGGTGTTCAAGATGCCGCACCTGCGCGGCTGGGCGGTGGCGGGCGGGCGCGCCTACCTGCCGGCCATCGGCAGGCACGAGGTGCTGGTGGTCGACACCGCCACCTGGCAGGAGGTCGGCCGCATCCCCGTCAAGGGCCAGCCAGTATTCGTCATGGCGCGGCCGGACGGCCGCCAGGTATGGGTGAACTTCGCCTTCCCCGACTACAGCCACGTCCAGGTCATCGACACGTTGGAGCAGAAGGTCGTGCAGACGCTCTCCCCCGGCAAGGCCGTCCTGCACATGGAGTTCACGCCGCGCGGCGAAAACGTCTGGATCTCGGCGCGCGACGACAACCGCGTCGCTGTTTACGACACTGCCAGCTTCGTCAAACTGGCGGAACTTCCGGCGCAGGCCCCCTCGGGCATCTTCTTCACCAGCCGCGCGGCGCGGATGGGTTTTTAGCGGACCCGATGAATCCCCTCGACTTCCGCCTGATCAACGAGTTCCAGCGCGATTTTCCGCTGGAACCGCAGCCGTTCGCTGAGATCGCCTGGCGCTTGTGCACCGACGAGGAGACCATCCTCGCCGCCTTGCAGCGCCTGCGCAAGGAGGGCGTGGTGAGCCGCGTCGGCGCCGTCTTCGCGCCGCGGCGCGTCGGCGCCAGCACGCTCGCCGCGCTGGCGGCGACGCCGGATCGCCTGGAGGAGATCGCGGCCCGCATCAGCGCGCGGCCCGAGGTCAACCACAACTACGAACGCGAGCACCCTTACAACCTGTGGTTCGTCGTCACCGCGCGCGACGAGGCGCATCTCGCCGGGGCGCTCGCCGCCATCGAGCGCGACTGCGGCTGCGAGGTCATCTCGCTGCCGCTGGAGCACGAGTTCTACATCGACCTCGGTTTCGACCTCGCCGGCGTCTGCAAATCCCCGCACGCCGGCCGCCGCATCGCGGCCGGCGACCTGCGCGAACTGACTTTGCCGGAGCAGAAGCTGATGGGCGCCCTGCAGCATGGCCTCGACCTCGTGCCGCGGCCCTTCGCCCGGCTCGGTGAACAGGCGGGTCTGGACGAGCAGGAAGTCATCGCCACGCTCAAGCGCTGGCGCGGCGAGGGGCTGAT
>JADFDL010000007.1 GCA_018262875.1 Rhodocyclaceae bacterium
GACGAGACCGGCTGGGCCACCCTCGGCCCGTACGTCGCCATGGCCGGGGCCGATGAAGGCTATCTCGAGCGCGCCAAGGCCCGCGAGCTGGAAACCATCCGCAAGCGCCGCGCCCAGTATTCGCCGCTGCACCCGCCCATCGATCCGGCTGGCCGCATCGTCATCGTCATAGACGACGGGCTGGCCACCGGCTCGACCATGCTCGCCGCCCTGCATGCCCTGCGCCAGCGCGCGCCGCAGAAGCTGGTCTGCGCCGTGCCGGTGGCGCCGCCCGACACGCTGGAGAAGGTCGGGGAACAGGCCGACGAAGTCGTCTGCCTCTACGCGCCGGAGAACTTCCAGGCCGTCGGCCAGTTCTACGCCGACTTCGGCCAGGTCGAGGACGACGAAGTGATTGCCCTGTTATCTGAAAGGAAGAAGCCATGAGAACACTGATCGTGCTGTTCGCCGCCGCGCTGGCCGCCTGCGGCGTCTCCGAAACCGCCACCGTCGCCGCGACTGCCGGCGCCGCCAAGGCCAAGGAGGCCGAACAGGCGAAGAACGCCCCGGCACAGGTGCAGGGTAAGCTCGACGAATCGTTCAAGCAGGCGGAACAAAAGCGCGAAGGCGCCGACGCGCGCTGATGGCGGGTGCGCTCGCCTGGTTCCGCCGCGACCTGCGGCTCGACGACAACGCCGCGCTCGGCAGGGCGCTCGCCAATGCAGAGCGTGTCTTCTGCGCCTTCGTCTTCGACACCGAGATCCTCGATGCGCTCGAATCGCGCGCCGACCGGCGCGTGGATTTCATCCGGCACTCGGTGCACGAACTGCGCGAGCGGCTGCGCGCGGCTGGCGGCGACCTGATCGTCCTGCACGGCCGCGCACGCGAGGAGGTGCCGCGCCTGGCCGCTACGCTCGGCGTCGATGCGGTGGTGGCGGCGGAGGACTACGAACCGGCGGCGGTGGCGCGAGACGCCGAGGTGGCGGACAGGTTGCGCGCCGACGGCATCGGCTTCACCACCGTCAAGGACACCGTCGTCTTCGCCGGGAGCGAGTTGCTGACGCAGGCCGGGCGGCCGTTCACCGTCTTCACGCCCTACAGGAACGCCTGGCTGAAACTCGTCAGCGAGGCGGAGCTCGCGCCGCGTCTGGCGCGGGAAGACCTGAAGCATCTCGCGCCGCCGCCCATGGCCACGCGCCTGCCGGAACTGCGCGAGCTGGGCTTCGAACCCACCGACCTGGCCGCGGCCGGGCTGCGGCCGGGAGAGCAGGGCGCGCGGGCAACCTTCGAGGCCTTCCTCGCGCGCATCGACGCATATGCGGACACGCGCGACTTCCCGGCGCTCGAAGCCACCTCGGGGCTGGCCACGCACAACCGCTTCGGCACGATCTCCATCCGCCGGCTGGTGCGCGCGGCGCGCGATCGCCGTACTGCGGGGGCTGACTTTTGGCTCGCCGAGCTGATCTGGCGCGACTTCTTCTTCCAGGTGCTGCACCACCATCCGCAGGCCGCGCAGGAAGCCTTCCGGGCCGAGTTCGCGCGCATCGCATGGCCGAACGACGAAACCCTTTTCGCGGCCTGGCGCGAGGGGCGCACCGGCTATCCCCTCGTCGACGCCGCCATGCGCCAGTTGAACAGCACCGGCAACATGCACAACCGCCTGCGCATGGTCGCCGCCTCGTTCCTCGTCAAGGACCTGCTGGTGGACTGGCGCCGGGGCGAGCAATATTTCGCGGCGCAACTGAATGACTTCGACCTCGCCGCCAACAACGGCAACTGGCAGTGGGCGGCGTCGACCGGCTGCGACGCGCAGCCGTACTTCCGCATCTTCAACCCGGTGGCGCAGTCGGAGAAATTCGATGCGCAGGGAACGTTCATCCGCCGCTGGGTGCCGGAACTGGCGAAGGTGCCGGCGAAATCCATCCACGCGCCGTGGAAATTGAGTCCTGCCGAACAAGCCGCCTGCGGCTGCGTCATCGGCCGCGACTATCCCGCGCCCGTCGTCGACCACGCCGTCCAGCGCGAACGCGCCCTGGCCCTCTACAAGAAAGCCCGCCCATGAAAACCCGCCTCGCCGACATTCCCGCCTACGTGACGAAAGACGGCTCCGAAATCCGCGAACTGATGCACCCCGAGCAGCACGGCAACCGCGCCCAGAGCCTGGCCGAGGCCGTCGTGCCGGCCGGCGCGCGCACGCTGCTGCACCGGCACCTGACGAGCGAAGAGCTCTATCACGTCACCGCCGGCGAGGGTATCCTGACCCTCGCCGGCGAGACATTCAAAGTCAGTCCCGGCGATACGGTGCTGATTCCCCCCGGCACGCCGCACTGCATCGAGGCCACCGGCGCGGAGGCGCTGCACATCCTCTGCTGCTGCAGCCCGGCCTACCGGCACGAGGAAACGGAAATTCTTTGAACCATGAGAGGAGAAACAACATGAACGCGGAGACGCTTGCAAGCATTCAGGAAACCGTCGTCAGCACGGCGACGGACCTCGGCATCAAGGTCCTGGCGGCGATTGCCTTCTGGGTGATCGGCCGCTGGCTGATCGGCGTCGCCGTCGGCATGGTGCGCCGCGCGCTCGAGAAGCAGAAGGTCGATCCCACCGTCCTGCGCTATGTCGGCTCGATCGTCACCGTCACCCTGAACATCCTGCTGGTCATCGGCATCCTCGGCTACTTCGGCTTCCAGACGACGACCTTCGCCGCCCTGATCGCCGCCGCCGGCATCGCCATCGGCGCCGCCTGGGCCGGGTTGCTGGCCAACTTCGCCGCCGGCGCCTTCATCATCGTGCTGCGCCCGTTCAAGGTCGGCGACTTCGTCACGGCGGGGGGCATCACCGGCACCATCACGGAAATCGGCCTGTTCGCGACCACCATCAACACGCCGGACAACGTTTCGACCGTGGTCGGCAACAACCGCATCTTCGCCGACACCATCCAGAACTTCACCAACAATCCCTATCGCCGCGTCGACCTGAAGTGCCAGCTCTCCGGCGCCGCGGACCATCGCGCCGCCATGCAATTGCTGCGCGAGAAGGTCGGGGCGATTTCCAATGTGCTGTCCCAGCCCGCCGTGGACGTGGAGATTCTCGATTTCACCCTGGTCGGGCCGGTGCTGGCGGTGCGCCCGTACTGCAACAACGATCACTACTGGCAGGTGTACTTCGACACCAACCGCGTCATCCGCGAGGCGCTGGCGGAGGCCGGCTTCCCGGCACCGATCCCCGCGCAGAACGTGATCGTCACGCAGTCGGCATAGATTTCAATTTGGGAAAGTGAATTCCGGCGACGCCCGCAGGCCCCCTTGGGGGGACGCTCAATGCAGCATCAAATCCGACGGCACCGGCCTCAGACCGATATTGAGGACCAACACCCGGTGGCCGAGCAGCACCACGCTGCCGTTGCGCCGGTTGTCGCCGGTGTCGCTGTACTCGAAGGCATAGACGCGCCGCAGCAGGAGGCGGCCGTCCTCGCCGCGCGCCGGCTTCAGGCCGGCTATGGCGACCGTGTCGTCGAGGAGTTGCAATCCCTCGGACTGGCAGGCCGTCCGCGCGGCGGCGATACCGATATCCCTTGCCTTGAGACTGTCCAGCCAGAGCCAGAAGCCGCCGGCCAGGATCAGCAGGCCGAACAACTCCAGCACGGGCAGGCCGCTCATCGGTTGGAATTTTGCATCAGCCTCGCTTTGCTTTGCGCGTCAGCCTTGTTTTCGGCGCTGACGCGCTTGCCGAAGCCGTCGCGCTCGGCGGTGCTCCGCTTCGTCGCCTGGATGCTCCTGATGCAACGCCAGCGTTTGCCGGCCTTGGTTTCGATCTGCCGCATCTCCGCCCTCGGGTGGTGGATGCCGCAGTGATAGCAGTAGGCGGTTTCGCTCATCTATGCCCTGGTCTTTCGTCGCGTCCGGAATCAGTCTTCGTACTTGAACGACATCGACACGCGCGCCCGGTAGGCAATCACCTTGCCGCCTTCGATTTTCATGTCGAGCTTGGTGATTTCGGCGACGCGCAGGTTGCGCAGGGTCTTGGCAGCCGCTTCGACGGCGGCGCGGGCGGCATCCTCCCACGAGGTCGGGCTGGAGCCGACCACCTCGACGATCTTGTAGACGGTTTCCGCGGATTTCTTCGATGATTTCTTGGCCATTTCAAGTCTCCTGGTAGTTCGATATCGTGGCGGTCCGGCGCCTTGCGGACCGTGTCCGATCATAGCCCTTTTGGGCGGTTTCAGGCAGGGGCTCCTTTGTTAGGATAGGCGACCTGGCCGCACGAGGACACAAGGGATACCGCATGACCCTGAACAGCACGCCCGAATTTCGCACCCTGACCGGCCTTTACGAGCCGTCCGCCATCCAGCAGCTTCCCGATGGGCGTTTCCTCGTCCTCGAAGATGAAAAGGAGCACCCGTTCAGCCTGATCACGATCGGTTCCGACGGCACGGTCGCCAGCACCTCGCTGCGCCCGGGGCCGCAGGAATCTGCCGAGGCCTTCCGGAAGCTGAACGATCTCGAAGGCATCACCCTCGACCGGGCTGGCCATGTCTACGCCATCACCTCGCATTCGCGCGATGGCGACGGCGAGGAGAAGGCGTCCCGCGAAAGGCTGCTCCGCTTCCGCATCGAGGGTGACCGCGCGGTCGCGCCGAAGGTGTCGAACGCGCTGAAACCCGCCCTGCTGGCGGCGCACCCCGTGCTGGCCGCCGCAGCGGAGATACGCGACGTCAAGGCCGGCGGCGGGCTGAACATCGAGGCGCTCGACCTCAGTCCGGACGCGCAGCGCCTGCTGATTGGCTTTCGCAGTCCCTTGCCCGGCAAGCGGGCCCTCGTCGCCTGCGTCGAGAATCCCTCGGCGATCTTCGAGTCGGGCGAGGCGCCTCGCATCTCGGCCAGGCTGGAAACCCTGGACCTCGACGGCAACGGGATTCGCAGCATGTCCTGGTTTCCCTGCCTCGACGGATACCTCCTCATCGGCGGGCCGGTCGCGCGCGAACCCGTCCAATTCCAGCTCTGGTTCTGGAGCGGCCATCCCGGCGCGCCGGCACGCCGTGTCACGATTCCCGGCCTGCCGGGCCTGGAAAGGGCCGAGGGGATCTGTCCGGCGGTGATCGATGGTCGCCAGTGGATCGTGATCGTCAGCGATGACGGCGATCGGAAGGAAGGACGCTACGCCCGTTTCCTGCTGCTCGATGCCAGCCAGATTGAGCAATAAAATACGAATTTAAAAAATGTTTAATCATATAGATAAGAACGTTTTTTAATGTGATTTATCACAAATAAAAGAGTCATCCGCGAAGGACTGGAGCGCCCCTGCTGCGAGCTTATTCTGCCGGGATGCTGATCTCCACCGTGTGTTCCCGACGGTCGTCCACCAAGGGAATCGCCTGGCCGTCCTGCCCGACGCCGTCTACTGTCAGCCGCGCTCCGCCACGTTTTTCGCTACCTTCTTTGCCGGCGCCGGTTTGCACGATGGCGATGTGGTAGACCGTCTCCCGGTAGCGGTAGTGGATCTTCAGCGCGTTCCAGTGCGCCGGCAGGCAGGGCGCGACATGCAGCCGGTCCGCCTCCAGCCGCAGGCCGAGGAGGGATTCGACGATGAGCCGGTACATCCAGCCGGCCGAGCCGGTGTACCAGCTCCAGCCGCCGCGGCCGGTGTGGGGCGCCACCGCGTAGACGTCGGCGGCAATGACGTAGGGTTCCACCTTGTAGGTCTCGATGGCTTCCCGGGAAGTCGCGTGGTTCGCCGGGTTGATCAGGGTCGCCAGTTCCCAGGCGCGCCGGCTGTCGCCCAATGCCGCGAAGGCCATGGCCGCCCAGATGGCGGCGTGGGTGTACTGGCCGCCGTTCTCGCGCACGCCCGGCACATAGCCCTTGATGTAGCCGGGGTCCATCTCCCAGCGGTCGAAGGGCGGATCGAGCAGCTGGATGAGCGCGTGGTCGCGGCGCACCAGGCGCTCGTCCACCGCCTGCATGGCCATGCGCGAGCGCCCGGCGTCGCCCGCCCCGGAGAGCACCGCCCAGCTTTGCGAGATCGAATCGATGCGGCATTCGGGGCTGTCCGCCGAGCCGAGCGGCGTGCCGTCGTCGAACCAGGCGCGCCGATACCAGGCGCCGTCCCAGCCATGCCGCTCCAGGTTCTCGCGCAGGCGCGCGCCCTCGGTCGCGCACAGTTCGGCGAAGTCGGTGTCCTGGCGCAGGCGCGCCAGCGCGCCGAACCGGCGCAGCACTTCATGCAGGAAGAAGCCCAGCCAGACGCTTTCCCCCTTGCCCTGGATGCCGACCCGGTTCATGCCGTCGTTCCAGTCGCCGCCGCCGATCAGCGGCAGGCCGTGCGCACCCATGGCGTCAACGCCCAGCCCGCGCCGGATGGCCAGCACGCAGTGCTGGTAGAGGTTCTCCGCGACCGCGGAACGGCCGGGCAGGTCGTAGTAGGAATCGTCCTCCGCGCTGAGCGGACGGCCCTCCAGGAAGGGGACGGGCTCGTCGAGCACGCCGCTGTCGCCGGTGCTCTGCACATAGCGGCAGGCGGCCAGGGCCAGCCACAGGTAATCGTCGGAGCAATGGGTGCGCACGCCGCGGCCGGAGGGCGGATGCCACCAGTGCTGGACATCGCCTTCGCGGAACTGGCGGCCCGCGCACAACAGCAGTTGTGCGCGCAAGAGCCGGGGCTCGGCGTGCACCAGCGCCATCGTGTCCTGCAACTGGTCGCGGAAGCCGAAGGCGCCGCCCGACTGGTAATAGCCGCTGCGCGCCCACAGGCGGCAGGCCAGGGTCTGGTACAGCAGCCAGCCGTTGGCCAGTACGTTGAGCGACTGGTCGGGCGTGTCCACCTGGACCGCGCCGAGGGTGTGGTTCCAGTACAGCCAGACCGCTTCGAGCGCCCGCCGCGCGGCGTCGGCGCCGCGGAAGCGATGCACCAGGGAGTTTGCATCTTCCCCACCCGCCAGGCCGAGCCTGAAGACGATCTGGCGCTCCTGCCCGTCGGCCAGGTCGAAGCCCACCTGGATTGCGGCGCAGGGATCCAGGCCGGTGCCCAGCCTGCCGGACAGGTGCGTGCGCGCCATCGCCGCCGGATTCTCCAGGCTGCCGTTGCGGCCGATGAATTCGGCGCGATCGCAGGTGACGGTGCGGTCCGCGTCGTCCACGTCGAAGAAGGCAACCCGGTCGGGAAACTCGGTGTTGTACGGGTTGCGCGCGTAGAGCGCGCTGCTGTAGGGATCGACTTCGGTGGCCACATGCATGGCCGATTTCGGCCGCAGGTCGCCCAGTACCCATTCCACGTAGCCGGTGGCGGAAAGCCGGCGTGGCCGGCCGGAGGCGTTGCGCACCTTGAGTACGGAAAACTTGACCGACGCATCCTGCGCCACATAGACCCACAGCTCCGAGCGGATGCCGCCCTCGGCATGCTCGAACACGCTGTAGCCGAAGCCGTGCCGGCTGACGTAGGGCGTCGCACCCCGTCTCGGCAGCGGCGTCGGCGACCAGAAATGACCGCTGTCCTCGTCGCGCAGGTAAAACGCTTCGCCGCTCGCGTCGGACACCGGGTCGTTGTGCCAGGGTGTGAGGCGGAACTCGTGGGCATTCTCGCCCCAGGTATAGGCCTGGCCGCTCTCCGAGATGATGCTGCCGAAGCGCGGATTGGCCAGCACGTTCGCCCAGGGCGCCGGGGTGGTCTGTGCGGGCGTGGTGGTGATGACGTATTCGCGCCCGTCCGGGGTGAAGCCGCCGATGCCGTTGGACAGGATCAGCTCGCGCGGCGGCAGTTCGAAGGCGGCAGGCAGTTCGGCGGGGTGAGGTTTACCCGGCACCAGTCGCGGCACGCGCACCCCTGCCGTGCCGGCGCGACTGACTTGTTCCGCCAGCGTGCCGCGGCTGTCGCTGAGGATGACGCGGGCGACGGTCTGGAACAGCGTGCGGTCTTCCTCCGAGATATGCTCCGCCGAGCGGACGAAGATGCCGCCCGGCCGGTCCATCGCCTGGGTTTCCAGGCCCACCGCCACCAGGCCGAGGATCTGGTCCTGCAGCACCTGCCGGTAACCGGCGCGGTCTTCGTTCCAGATCACCAGGTCCACCGCCAGGCCCTTCAGGCGCCAGTAGGCATGGGCCTGGATGAGCTGGCGCACCAGTTCGATATTGGCCAGGTCGCCGATGCGCAGCAGGACGATGGGCAGGTCGCCGGAAATGGCATAGCCCCACAGGCCGGACTGCCCGCGCCGGTTGCGCATCAGCACGCTGCTCTCGGCGCGCAGCGCGGCATGGGCGTAGAGGATCGAGTTGGCCAGACGCCCGTAGAGTTGCGCGTCCACCTCGCTGGCGTTGATCTGGCGCAGCACCACCTGGGCGTGGGTCCAGGCCAGTTCGAAGACGCGGTCGGCCAGGCGCCGGTCCTGGTATTTCTCGACCAGGCCGAGGGCCGCGTCGCGGCTGCCGCCGATGCCGTACACCAGGTCCACGCAGGCCGATTGCTCCGGATCGAGGGTGATACGGCAGCGTATCGCCGCCACCGGGTCGAGTACCGAGCCCTGGCTGCCGGACAGCGTCGCGCCGTCCTCCATCGCCCGGGGCGCGGCGATGCTCCGGCCGCGGCCGATGAAGCGCGCGCGGTCGGTCTCGTAGGACAGCGCGCCGCCGTCGGCGTCGTGCACCGCCATCAGATGGAACATCCAGGGCACCGCTTCGTCGCCGGAGCGGGGCCGGCGCGTGCACAGGATGGTCCGGCGCGACGCGACGATCTCGGTCTGCACGAAGAGATTACTGAATGCCGGATGCAGTGCGTCCGCGTCGGGCGCCGCCAGCACCACCTCCGCGTAGCTCGTCACCTCGATCGTCCGCCGCGTCGGGGAACGGTTGGTGATGCGCACTCGGCGCAGTTCGATGTCGTCTTCCGGCGAGACGACGATTTCGGTGTGGGTGTCGAATTCGCCGTCGCGGCGGCGAAATTCCGCGCGCCCTTCCGAGAAGATCGCTTCGTAGTTTTCCGTGCGCTTCAAGGTGGGCTGGTGTGCGCTCGACCAGGCAGTTCCGCTCTCGATGTCGCGGAGAAAACAGAACGTGCCCCACGTGTCGCGGGTGCCGTCCTCGCGCCAGCGCGTCACAGCGAGGTCCTTCCAGCGGCTATAGCCGCCGCCCGCGTTGGTGACCATGACGTGGTAGCGGCCGTTCGACAGCAACTGCACTTCCGGCACCGGCGTGTTGGGACTGTTCAGTACGCGTATCGGCATCTGCAGGCTGTCCGCGTCGGCATGGATGCCGGTGAGCTCGTCGGTGCGGGCATAGAACGCCGAAGCTCTGGGGATGCGTTCCTGCAGCAGCAGCAGGGTGGCCTGGAACAGCGGATCCGACGCGAAGCGCTTCTGCATCGGGCGGTCCAGCAAGCGATACGCCAGGGCGAGCAGGCTCATGCCCTGGTGGTGGGCCATGTAGGAATGCACCAGGGCATGGGATTCGCCGCGCCGTTGCCGCGCCGGGGTGTAGTCGATGGCTTCATGGAAGCCGAACTGGCCTTCCGCCCCGGCAGCGGCGAGGCGTTGCAGGTTCGCGCAGGCCGCCTCCGGCGCCACCATCAGCGCCATCACCGTGGCGTAAGGCGAGACGACGAGGTCATCGGCGAGCCCGCGCTTCAGCCCGAGGCCGGGCACGCCGAAGGCGCGATACTGGTAGTTGAGATGCACGTCCACCGTGCTGTAGCCGGATTCCGACATGCCCCAGGGCAGGCCGCACTGGTCGCCGTACTCGATCTGCCGCGCCACCGCCGCCCGTGCGGTCTGGTCGAGCAGCGAGTGGTCGTAGGTCGGCATCACCAGTTGCGGCATCAGGTACTCGAACATCGAGCCGCTCCAGGACACCAGGACCGGCTCGCCGCCGCTGGTCGTCAGCAGGCGCCCGAGGGCGAACCAGCTCTCCTGCGGCAGTTGTCCCTGTGCGATGGCGACGAACACGCACAGGCGGGCTTCCGAGGCCAGCAGGTCGTAGTAGCTCGCATCCCGCCGCCGTTCGTCCACGTTGTAGCCGATGGAGAGCAGGCGCGATGGCTTGTCGTAGAGGAAGCCGTACTCCATCTCCGCGAGTTCGCCGGCCTGCAGGGCCAGGCGCCGGATGTCCGCGATGCGCGCCTGGGCGCGGCCGCTGGCCTGCCCGACGAGATCGTGCGTCGCGGCCAGCGCCGGGTGGCCCGCGAGACGGCTCGATAAGGCTACCTCGAGCCCGGCCAGGGCGCGCAGCGTCGGGATGTTTTCAAGCTCGGGCAACTTGCCGATCCCGCCGTGTCCGTGTACTTCGGTCAGCCCGCTCCAGGGCGCCAGAAAGACCAGCTCTTCCCGCAACGCCGCGCATTGCCGGGCCAGCGTGCCGGCCCACCAGGCCGCCTGGCTGCCGGATTCATCGCCCAGTTCGGCGGCGACCGCCTCGGCGGATCGCGTTAGCCGTTCCAGCAGGGTCAGCGCCGCCGGGAGCGTGGCCGGCCGGGCGTTGCAGGCCGATTCGAGCTTCTTGCGGAATTTTGCCAGCGAGGCGGTACCGGTTTCGCTCGCGGCCTCCTCGATTATCCCCAGGGTGTCGATCAGGCCGGCCAGCCAGCGCGTCTCCAGGATCGGGCGGTCGAGCAGCGCCATCAAACCCGGGCGCAGGGTCAGCAGATGGCCCGCCAGGTTGCCGCTGTCCACCGTCGAGATGTAGGCAGGGTGCAGCGGCCGCAGCGACAGCGTGTCGTACCAGTTGTAGAAATGGCCGCGATGGCGTTCCAGCCCCGCCATCGTCTCCAGGGACTGCGCCGTGCGCTCGATCAGTTGCCCGGCCGGGATGTAGCCGAAATCGTGGGCGGTCAGGTTCGCCAGCAGCGCCAGCCCCATGTTGGTCGGCGAGGTGCGATGGGCCAGCGCGGCCGCGCGGTATTCCTGGTAGTTGTCCGGCGGCAGCCAATGGTCTTCGGCGCCGACGAAGGTCTCGAAGAAGGCCCAGGTCTTGCGCGCGATCCTGCCGAGGAAACGACTCTGCCCGGCCTTCAGGCGGGCCTCGCGGCGGGCCAGCGGCCGGCCGATCCACCAGGCGACGGCGGGGGAAGCCAACCACAGGATCAGGATCGGGCCCGCCACGGCCAGTGCGGCCGGATTGAACGCCGCCAGACAGGCGGCCGTGCCGGCGGCGAGCACGGGGGCGAACCCCATGTCGCGGAACGACGCGGCGAGGTCGCTGCGGCTCTGCCGCTCCTGGTCGCCGGAGGGATTCCATTCCAGCAACCGCTGCTGCGTGAACAGCAGGCGCCCGAGGGTGCGCAGGATCGCATCCAAGCTGTAGTACGCTTCATGCGGCAGCGTCATCAGGGCAAAGCCCGCCTGCGCGAGACGCTGGCCGGCGGCGCGGGCGGCGGCGGCGAAATGCTGGCCCAGCCGCATGTCCTCCGGTTTTCGCAGCACATCCAGCAGGACGGCCAGCAGCGGCGGAATCAGCAGGATGCCGAGCACGGCAACGGTCCACAAGCCGGCCGCGGAAAACACCGTCCAGCCCAGCAGCAGGAGCAGCGTCAGCGCCGCCGGCACCAGGCTGCGGCGCAGGTTGTCGAACAGCTTCCAGCGCGCCAGCGCCGTCAGCGGGTTGCGCAGGCGCCGTCCGTCGGGCCCGGGCACCCGCGGCAGCAGCCAGCCCGCGAGCTGCCAGTCGCCTCGAATCCAGCGATAGCGGCGGTTAACGTCGGCGCCGTAGCGGGCCGGGTAATCCTCGTACAACTGCACGTCGCTCAACAGCCCGGCGCGGGCGTAGCAGCCTTCCAGCAGGTCGTGGCTGAGGATGCGGTTTTCGGGGAAGCGCCCCTTGAGCGACTGCTCGAACGCATCGATGTCGTAGATCCCCTTGCCGATGAACGAGCCTTCCTGGAACGCATCCTGGTAAACGTCGGAGACGGCGCGGGTGTACGGGTCGATGCCCGGCTCGCCGCCGTTCAGGCGCGCATAGCGCGACAGGTTGGTGCTGGGCAGGCTCACGCTGACGCGCGGCTGCAGGATGCCGTAGCCCGTGCAAACCCGCTGCAGGGCCGCGTCGTAGACCGGACGGTTCAGCGGGTGCGCCATGGTGCCGACGAAAAGCCGCGCGGCGTCGCGCGGCAGTTGCGTGTCCGTGTCGAGGGTGATCACGTATTTCACGCCGGCCAGCGCCGCGGTCGCGCCGACGATGAGCGAGAAGCCGTCGCGGTTGCCTTCGCGCAGCAGGGCGTTCAGGTCCGCCAGCTTGCCGCGCTTGCGCTCGTAACCCATCCAGATGCGGTCGTGCGGGTTCCAGCGGCGCGGGCGATGAAACAGGAAGAAGACGTCGTTCCTGCCGTCCGCGTATTGCGCATTCAGGGCCTCGATCCGCTCCCGCGCCAGTTGCAGCAGCGGCGCGTCTTCGGCCAGCGTTTCCTCGGCCGCGTCGCGGAAGTCGGTCAGCAGGCCGAAGTGCAGGTTGCCGTCGCGATTGGCGAGGAAGCGGACTTCCAGCGCTTCGGCGAGGCTGTCGACGTTGCGCGGGCTGGTGAGCATGGTCGGCACCACCACCAGGGTGCGCGATTCCGGCGGGATGCCGGCGGAGAAATCCATGCGCGGCAGCGAATGCGGCGACGCCAGCAGGGTGGTCAGCCAGTTCACCAGCGCCACCGCGAGCTGGCTGGCGGCCAGCAGCGCGAGGAAACCCAGCGGCGCCAGCGCCCAACCGGACCAATTGGCCCAATCGACTGCACCGCCCTCCCAGGCCTCCGCCAGCAGGCCGCCGGCGAGGAGCAGCGCGAGCAGCGCGATCGCGCCCAGGTACAGCAGCAGGGGAGAGCGGCTCGCTTCGCGTCGAAGCGCCACAGCCGCAGGCAGGCGTGCCTGCGTGGTCCTTTCCAGGTCGGGCAGGCCACCGTCGATCAGGTAGAAGCCGACATGCGCCGTCCGATCGTCGCTCCCGCGCCGCGCCGCGCCCGTGCGCGCCAGTGCGATGGCGCGAGCGGCCACATCGCCTTCGGCGAGCCCGCTGGCCCTCGCGACCGATTCGATGACGTGGCGGTAGCGGTCGCGGCTGGCGAAATCCATCGCGGCATAGGCCGCGCCCGGATCCGTGTGCAGCGTCTTTTCGACCGCGCTCATCGCTTCGACGAACTCGCGCCAATCCATCGTGCCGAGAAAGCGCAGGCTGCCGATGCTGTTGCTGATGGAGACCTGGTCGGCAGCCTGCTGCTGGTTCCCCGACCGCACCATCTGCTCGATGGAGAGGCCCGACTCGGCCAGTTGCTGTTCGATCCAGGTCAGCGGCAGGGCCAGGGCGGGGCCCTGTCCCTGCAGGCGGCGCGCCAGTTCCGAGACGAAGGGCGTGGTCATCGGCGGGCTCGATCGCGCCATGTCGGCGATCACCAGGATCAGGTTCTTCGGCTCCTGGCGGGCGGTCTCCGTCAGCTTGTCCGCCCAGTCGAAAGCCAGGTCCCGGTCCCGCCTGCCGGCGGAGATGCGCACCGCGACGCGGCGCAGGTTCTCGATCAGCGCCAGGCGCAGCATGATGGGGATGGCCCACAACTCGCCCAGCCGCAGCGAGGTGACCGTCTGGTACGCCGCGACGAAGCGGCTGAGGCTGTCCGGGTCCACCCGGCCGTCGCCGTGGGAGATGGTCTCCAGCGCGATGTCGTAGACGCGCGGCAGACCGGCCGAAGCGCCTTCGGCCAGGCCCGGCAGCTCCCGGCTGTAATCCTTGGGCAAGTGGCGCCGGGCCGTGCGGATCTGCTCTTCGACGAGATAGAAGTTGTCGAGCAGCCATTCCCCGGCGGGCGTGATGCGGTGGTTCGCCGCGACCGCTTCCGTCAATCGCTTGCAGGTCTCGAGCAGCACGCCCTCGTTTGCTGCCAGCCGCGACAGCAATTGGTCCGGCACGCGCCCCGGCGCCAGGCGGTGGGCCGACGCGAGGCGCACGCCGTGCTGCTCCATCTGGTCGCTGCTGAACAGCTCCGCCCGCAACGGCGGCTCATCCTTGAACGGTTTGCCGGATTTCCAGGCGGGTCCCACGGGGTTCTCCCAGCCTCTCGGCGAATGAATGCAATTGCGACGCGCGGCATGACGCCGCGGCGACGATGAAGAAGCTTGGAATGCGAGGGGCGCTTGGCCCGGACTCCCGTGAAACCTTGGCGGGACAGCGGCGAAGTGATCAGGGCGGAACAAACACCCTGGCATCTCTCCGGATCATACACGCCTCGCGCTGTGACCGCCTGAAAATAAACAGCTATTCCGCCACCACGGGCCTATACTTGAAATGCATACCCCTTAAACACGAGCAGGAGAAACACCATGGCCAAGGTACAGAAGTCCAACAAGGAAACGAAAAAACAACCGGTGCTGACGCCGAAGGAAAAGAAGGCGGCCAAGCAGGCGAAGAAGCACGCCGGGGGAACCACTCCCATGGTTGTCAAAGGTTCCTGAGTTCGCTCTCGGGAAGTTAAAAGTCAGTCGCTGCAGCACGGCACCGCCGCGCCGCCCTTATTTCTGGTACTGCGGGTTCGGCACCGGAGACGGACCGCCCCCGCCCCCGAGCGGTCCTCCCGTGCCGCCGAGCGGCCCACCGGTCAATCCGTCGCGCGGGGGTTGCGTGAGTTCGCTCAGGCGGCCGCGCGTATCCGTCCCCGTGCCTTCGGCGCCGGCGCAGGGATTTGTATTCGAGTCGCCGCAATTCACCACCGCATTCGCACCGACCCTGTTTGTTTCGCCGGGCGCCTGCGACGGAACTTCGCCGCGCCCCGGTTGCGCGATCCTGCCGCCGGAGACAAGCAGATCGTTCCCGCGCTTCCAGTTCGTGTAGAAGTCGTCCATGAGCCAGGGCGCGGATTGATACAGCCAGGCCTCGTCGAAGCCGCGGCCGCTGCTGCCGGTTTCCGGCGGCGTGCCGCGATGTCGTTCGGTGTAGTGGATCCCGGAGCCATCAGGATGCGTAAATTGTATTTTCGCTTGAACCTCGCCGGTTTTGGGGTCACGCGTCCACTCAGTCGTACGCATGGCGCCATTCGAGGATACAGACTCGCCGCTGCCCCCGGTGACATTGCCACGCGCATCTTTTTCCGTTCTGCTGACGCCAGAGCTGCCATCAGCGTCGTTCCAGCTAAACACTGTAGTCGTCGAACCATCGCTGTGACGTGTGACCCTGGTCGATGAGCGGTTGCCGTCCGCATCCGTAGTCTCCGGGAATTCGTCTATCGGTGGGGGATCCGAAGCGGGGCTCTCGCTTGCCTTGCCACCGCGTCCCACCCCTCGTCGCGGATCGGACCATTTGCCCTCGCCGGGCGACCCTCCCGGCCGCCCACCGAAAACCCCGCCGTCATCGGAGGGCCTGCGCGCGGCATCGAACGCGCTGCCGAGTTCCTTCAGCCGGTGGCTCTCGTCCATCAACCGCTGCAGCAGCCTGAAATCGCCGCCGAGTTCGCGGATGCGCGTGGCGATGCCCTTCGGAATCGACGACGATCGGTTCGCCCTGGCCAGCAGCGCAGGCGAGGCGCCGGCAAAAGAGCGGGCTTCGGTGTGAGTCTCCTTGCCACCCTTGCCCGCGCCGGCATACGAATAACGCGTAGCGCCCGGTACGCGCCTGCCTCTCTCACCATCACCGAACGTGATGGAACCTGACTCGCGGTCCAGCACGAACTCGACGCGGCGCCACGACCCGCCGGCCGTGGTCTCGCGCCAGCCGCCGGTGATCTTGCTGCCGGCCAGCCGGACGCTATCGGACACGGTGTGGGCGCCGCTGACCTTCACCGGTTTGGCGGGCGCCTGGGCAAGGACGGTGCCGGCGAGCAGCAGCGCCGCGCCGGCCAGCAGGAGTTGCCGCGCCAGCCCGGCGCGCTGTGGTATCTCGAAGCTGTGGAACAGGGTCGTGCAGGACATGTGCGGACTCCCCGAAGGCAAGGTCAGGAAGCCTCGCCGGAATGACACCATACTAACAGCCTTGCCTTGCAAGGGGGATCAATTAAAATCCGTCTACCCGCCCCAAAGGAGGACCGCCATGACCCCGCTGCCCATCCGCCTCTGCCTCGCACTGCTTGCCGCCGGCCTGTCGACTGCCGCGCTGGCCGACATCCTCTCGCCCGTCGGCGCCTGGACCACCATCGACGACGAATCGAAGAAGCCGAAGTCCGTCGTCCGCATCGTGGAAAGGAACGGCGTCTATTCCGGCATGGTCGAGAAGATCTTCGACCCGGCCAAGCAGGATTCGAAGTGCGACGAATGCGCCGGCGACGATCCGCGCAAGGGCAAGCCGGTGGTCGGCATGACCATCCTCACCGGCCTGAAGCCGGACGGCGACAACGTCTACGCCGGCGGCACCATCCTCGATCCTGCCAACGGCAAGACCTACAACGCCAAGGTGACCGTCATCGAGGGCGGCAGGAAGCTCGAGATGCGCGGCTCCGTCCTCTTCATCGGACGCACGCAGACGTGGGTGCGCGCGGAGTAGGCTGCCGACGATACCCGGGAGAGAAAGAATGCGGTTTATTTATCTGATGCTGCTGGTGCTGGCGCCCTGCGCCCTGGCCCAGAATGTCCCTAAGCAGCCGGCGGCGAACGTTCCGAATCTGCCGCTCAACCTGCCCGCCAGAAACGCTCCGGCCATCGATCAGCCAAGCAGCGCGTTGCCGGCCACAGAGGGACCCGAAGTAGCCCAGCTCAACTTGAGCGCCATGCCCATCGAGGACGCGGTCATGATGATCCTCATGCTCATTTCCGCCGATGCGCATGAGGATCTCCAGGACATGCTGGAGGAGATGGCGAATTCACGCGAAGAACGGGATGCGCTGCGCAGCAAGTACAGGCAGGCGCGGCATGAAGCCCGCCAGCACGATCGCGAACGGCGCGAGCAAAGGCGTGCCCAGCGCAGCCAGATGCGGGACGAGGCGCGCGAAAAACGCGAAGAGCGGCGCGAAGCGCTGCGCGAGGCGCGCGAGAGAAGCCGGGAAGAAGCCCGCGACCGGCGCGAGCAGTTGCGGGAGCAGCGCGCGGCACTGCGCAAGGAGCAGCGGGAAGCGCGCCGCAAAAGGCGCGAGGCCCTGCACATCTACTACGAGGCGCGGGCGCGCCAGGGCCTGCTGGCGGCCAGCCTGGTCACCAGCATGGCGGATCAGTTCAACGTCCCGGAAGGGCCGCAGCCGCGCCGCGTCGGCATCCTGCTCGACCAGATCGACGCGCAAGCCGTCAAACTGAAGGACCCCCCGCCGGAAACCAGGCCGGATGAAAAAGCCAGACGCAATGACGAACTGCTTGCGGCGCACCTGAGCGAGCTGCGCGGCGTCTGGAGAAAATACCTGGCGGCGACGGGAAGCCCCATCGCGCAACGCCAGGACAATTAGGCTGGCCGATTCCCCTCTCCCGTCGGGGAGAGGGCAGGGTGAGGGGCAGTTCAGACCTTCTTCAGGAAGCACGCCTTCAGCATGAAGCTGCCGGCGTCCATCTTGCAGTCCACCTCGTGATCGCCGCTGCCGACCAGGCGGATGCTCTTCACCTTGGTGCCCATCTTCAGCGTGGTGGACGAGCCCTTCACCTTCAGGTCCTTGATCAGCACCACCGAGTCGCCATCGGCCAGCACGTTGCCGTTGGCGTCCCGTACCACCGCCCCGGCATCGCCATCCGCGCCCGCCGCCACCATCGGCCACTCATGGCCGCAATCGGCGCAGACGTAGTTGTCACCGTCCTGGTAGACGTTTTCCATGGCGCATTGGGGGCAGGGCAGGGTGGTGGGCATGGCTCAGTCCAGGTTGGATTCGTTGGGGGCTGCAAGGGTAGCCGGAACTGCCGGAGGAAGGCAATCGAATCGGATGGGAAAAGTCAGTCTGCGTGATACGGCGAGTATCGGTCAATTTATGTTGATCCGCATACACGGTGAAATCTTGTCGGTCAATGAATTACGAGCGCATAATCGTGCATGGATAACAATTCATATCCGAACCCCGGGGGTCCGTCTAAAACTATTGGGCCCCAGCACATGAAGTCCTATACCGTGTCTGAGCCATCTAAATGCGCGAAGTGTGGCGGTGCGCTCGATAAACAAATCGAGCAAAAATACAACCGCTTCGATCTTGTTGCCGCGGCATTTGTTGGCGGCCCTGTCATTGGTGGTCTTGTACTCCTTGGCTTCGCCGGGATGAGGAAACTTGCATTCTTGGCCGCCGCTGCGGTGGCATTCGGGCTCTATTACTTGGTGGCCTCCCGCAACATCGTGCGTTGGAGATGCCGTGCATGTGGTAGCACCACCGATGAAAACCGAGGGAGCTAAAGGGGTCGGGTTCACATTTTTTCTGAGTAAATCGAAGCTGACCCCTGTAGTTTCGCATGGGGTTCTTCAGTCGCTGTTCTGATTTGATTCATGCAAAGAATTCGACTCCGGTACCTTTGATTACCAACATTGACCCACGCTGTTACTAGAGGATAGCGATTTATGAGTGCGCCACACCTTCCCGTTGAACCGCGTGTTGCTGTCTTAGTAGATTGCGATAACACAAGCCCAGAGATTCTGGAATACGCATTGCGAGTCGTAGCCCAATTCGGCCGCGTTGTAATTCGTCGTGGATATGGAAACCACAGCACTCTAGCTAAGACCTGGCAAGAGGCCTTGGTTCGCTTGGCTTTCACACCGTGCCTTCAGTATCAATACGCTGCAGGTAAAAACACTGCTGACATCGCTCTGGCGCTAGATGCAATCGAAGAAATGTTTGATCACCGCGCGGACAAGTTCTGCCTTGTAACGAGCGATTCCGACTTTGCTTACCTCTGCCGGAAGCTTCGGGAACGAGGAGCAATGGTTTTCATTGTCGGCGAGCCAAAGACACCGGATGCACTACGCAATGCGAGCGACCAATTTTTCGAGTGGAAACCTGAGAATACGGCCGAAGCGGGGCAAGCCGACAGTAACCCAGCTCAAGCGAAAACGGAACCGACTAAGTTGCCAACAATCAAGCGCCGGCCGAAATTCGTAGTGGATGCGGTAGCGCTGCTTGCGGATAGCACTTCTGAAGGGCAGGTGCATTTAGGGGCATTGGGGCAATATCTCAAACGCACTGACCCTGGTTTTTCTCCAATCAATTACGGGCATTCTGGGCTGCTGGATATGCTGAAAACGTATGACCTGCTGGTTCTCAAGAAAGCGGAAGGCGGCCACTACACAGTTGGACTGCGTCAACAGGCAGTAGGAGAGGCGGATGGCAAAGCGGAGATCCAACGCTAGCGTGAGTTTGAAGTAAGTCGTAAGGCTGTTTTGGTAAACAGCCCAATCCACCCGCTGCTTATTTGTTCTTACGCTTCATCAACGCCGGCTCCTGCGCATCGGCCGGGGGTTCCTGAGTCCTCGGCGGCCTGACGACGGGCCTGTCGGATCTGATCTGGGGATTGTGCGTGTAGGGACGCGGACGGTTGACGATCACGGTCTGGCCGGTGCCGGCGCCTGTGTCGGCCGGCGCCTCCATCCCGCAGGCTTCGTACATCAGGTGCTTCATCTTCTCGATGGAATCGGGCGAGCGTGATTCGTTCTCGTAGTTCCGCCGTGCGTCCTTGCATTCCTGGCTGGCGCTTTTCTCGGCGCGCAGGTCGGCCGAGGTTCTGCCCGTGACGGTCTGCTGCGCCGCTTGTTGTTCCTTCTCGGCTTCGGCGATCCACTCCCAATGCTGCGCGGTGACGGCCAGCCCCTTGGCGCGCGGCAGGTCGCGGCCGGCGATGGCCGCCTTGACCGCCGCATCGAGTTGGCGCATGACCGGCGAGGTGGCGCTGTCGGCTGGCGCCGGACTTGCCATGCCGGTCCGGGCCGCGTCCGGCGTGCCGACGGTCGGCGCCTGGCCGCAGGGAAAATCCTGGTAGCTGACCTTGCCCTTGGCATCCATGCACTTGTGGAGTTTTCCCTGTGCGGCGGCAGGCGACGGCGCGGCCAGCGGTACGATGAGCAGCGCGAGCAGGAAGGAAAGTGGCAGCTTAACCATGGGAAGATGGAGGGCGGTTAGCGTTCGGAACGAGGCTACACCCGGCCCGGAGTGATGGCAATCCGGGTGGCGGGGATTACTTCTTGCCGGTTTTGGCTTTTTCCAGCAGATCGATGCCGCGAGCCGCCTTGCCCCGGCCGCGTTCGGCACGCAACTGGAAGCGGGTTTCGGCATCGAATTCTGCCAGCATGAGGGTCGCCATTTCGTCGATCAGGCGATTGACACTGGTATGACGGCGCTGGGAGAGTTCCTTCAGGCGCCGGTATTTGTCGTCAGGCAATCGAATGGTCAATGCGCTCATGGTTTCACCTCTCTCAGGAAATGCGCCGGCGTGACAGCCACCAGTCCGGGAAATTTCAGTTCCTTGCCCTGCAAATCACGCAGGTTGTGCGTCACGATGCGTCTGGCACCGCCCGCTACCGCGAGTTCCACCAGATGGTTGTCGCTCTCGTCCGGCAGATTGGGGCGCCAGCCGAAGTAGATCCGCGTCCATTGGCAGGCGGCGAGGAAGATGTCGAGCAGTTCTTCCCGTTCGGCTGCGGTCAGGTGGCTTTTCCGGAACAGCGCCGCCCGGCCCAGGACGTCCCCGTATTCGGCCAGCAGCGCTGTGCCCATCAGCGGCGTGTGCTCGCCGCGCAGGCAGGCGGCAATCACGGCGTTCGACGCGCCAGTCCCCAGGCAGGCACCCACGAATACGTTGGTGTCGACGACGATCAGCATGTGCCGGATGGTATCACTTGTGCCACCATTCGACAATTTATTCTGCTGCGTTTCAGGTGTCTATTTTGGGTTTCCTGTGGCTTTTTGCAAGTGCGCCTCGAACCATTTTGCAGCATGCTCCGCCGCCTGTTCCAGCGTGCCGGGCTCTTCGAAGAGATGCGTCGCGCCCGGCACGATCTCCAGCTCCTTCTCGCAGCGCAGCAGATCGTAGGCCTGCCGGTTGAGGTCGATCACGACGTCGTCGTCGCCGCCGACGATGAGCAGGGTCGGCGCGCGGACCAAAGTCAGTGCCTGCGGGCCGGCGAGGTCGGGGCGTCCGCCGCGCGAGACGACTGCAACGATGGCCGGGTGCTTCGCTGCCGCCTGCAGGGCCGCGGCGGCGCCGGTGCTGGCGCCGAAGCAGCCGATCTTCATTCATGCCGGAGGCGTTGTCGGGGAGGGTCGCCGTGCTGGGGAGACTGACTTTTGGCTCCGGCGTAACGCCCGCTTCGCGGGC
>JADFDL010000079.1 GCA_018262875.1 Rhodocyclaceae bacterium
GAAAGACGACCTCGCCAAATACCTCGAATGGCAGGAGCGCGTGATCGACCTCCTGATACCCCGACTCAAGGACACAGGGTCGCTCTGCTGGCAGGTAGGCAACTTCGTCGATAATGGCCAGATCGCCCCCCTCGATATCGAATTTGCCCCCATCTGTACAAGATTGACCGGCTGACGCGCAGTCTCGGCGACTTCTCGCGGCTGATCGAAGTCTTCGAGCGGCACAAGGTTTCGTTCGTGTCGGTGACCCAGCAGTTCAACACCACGACCAGCATGGGTCGGTTGATGTTGAACGTCCTGCTGTCCTTCGCCCAGTTCGAGCGGGAAGTCACTGGCGAGCGCATCCGCGACAAAATCGCGGCCAGCAAGGCCAAGGGAATGTGGATGGGCGGTCATCCGCCGCTGGGATATCGGGTGGAGGATCGGCGGCTGGTCGTGGTCGATGTCGAGGCCGATTTGGTCAAACGCATCTTCACCGATTTCGTGGCCTGCCTGTCGACCACCGATCTGGTGCGGCAACTGGCCGCCGACGGCAAGACCAACAAGCAGGGCAAACCCTTCAGCAAGCAGATGCTCTACAAACTGCTGCATAACCGCGTCTATCGGGGCGAAATTCCCCACAAGGGACAGTTCTACCCTGGCGCACACGCGGTGATCGTCGATCAGGGATTGTGGGATACCGCTCACGCCATCTTGGCGCAGAACAATCGCCAGCGCACCTCGGAAACCTGGCAGCGTCGTCAGCCAGAGGCCTTGCTGCTCGGCCTGTTCTACACCGCTGATGGCGAGAAGTATCAGCCGGCCTTCACGAAGAAGTCGAACGGCAAACGCTATCGCTACTACGTTCCCAACCGCAAGGTGCGCTTCGGGGCCGATGCCAGCCCGGCAGGTCGGGTGCCGGCGGAACCCATCGAGCAGATGGTGCTGACGCAAATCCACGCCGCGCTGATGTCGCCCGAGATGGTGCAGTCGGTGTGGAACGTGGCCCGGGAGAAATATCCGGGATTGACCGAGCCGGAGGTGGTGTTGCCATTGCGGCAGATGGGCCAGGTCTGGGCGCAATTATTCCCTGCCGAGCGCCAGCGCATCGTCCAGTTACTGGTGGATCGCGTAACGCTCCGGGAGGAAGGCATCGAGATCACCTGGCGGGATACCGGCTGGCTCACACTGGCTGGTGAGATGCGGCCTGGCACGATTGGGGCGGAATTACTGGAAATGGAACAGCAGGAGGCATTGGCATGACACGGATCATTCAGACGGGCGCGGCGGTCCAACAGCCGGGGGCAAAACTGACGACGTTCATTCCGGTGCGCATCAAGCGGCACGGTGGGCGCAAAGTGGTGATCCCGGCAGCGGCCGGAGACAAAATGCCGGAGCACGACGCGCCGATCCTGACGGCGCTGTCCAAGGCGTTTCACTGGCAGCGCCTCATTGACGAGGGCATCGTCAAGAGCGGATCGGACATTGCGCGCCAGGAAGGACTCAATCAGAGCACCGTCAATGAGTTGTTGCGACTGGCGTTGCTCTCGCCAGATGTGGTGCGCGGCATACTCGATGGGCATCAGCCGAAGACCTTAAGTTTGATCTGGCTGAAGAACAATTTGCTGCCTCCGGATTGGGACGAGCAGCACGCGTTGTTTGATGAATTTGACACGTAGAACGGGTTTGCAAGGTTTCTGGTCAGTGCAGTTGCCGCACAACCATCGGCCTGAAACCCGCATGAAATCGAGGGGTCGAGCGTCGGCCAGCCACAGGTCAAATGGAGAAAAGAGAGGATTCTGGGTGCTGGCGGGCTGGAAAACTCGGGAATTTCTGACTCGCCGACAACGCATCGTCTCCCGGAACCGCGCCAGTGCTGGCGCTCCGGGCAGAAAAAAGCCCGACCGATAAAGGTCAGGCTTTTTAATTTGGTGGAGGCGGCGGGAATCGAACCCGCGTCCGCAAGCCCTCTACAGGCAGTACTACATGCTTAGCCTGGTTGTTTGATTTAACCCGGCATCCGCCAACCGGCAGGCTGATGCAAGGCGATCCGCTGGATTTTCGTGATCGGCCACGCGGCGAGGACGATCCTTAGCTGGTGTGAATGACTCTGCTGCCGCTTGCGCGGCCCGGCCCGTCAGCAAACCGGTGCAGAGCTAGCCGGTATTAAGCGGCTAGAGCGAAACGCTCGTCGTTGGCGTTTGTAGATTTCCAGATGGATTTGCGAGGTAACTGGGCCTCGGCATGCACTACACTGCTTCGCAACCCACGTCGAAGCCAGGTCGCCCCCGGATTCGTTGTGATACGCAACTACCAATGGCGAAGACCATCGGATCGTTCCGAAGTTCCACCGACGAAACCATTCTAGCATGCGCTATCGGAGCAGCCCGAAAACGTCCGCCGGTGACTGGATGATGATGTCGGCGCCCCATTCTTCAAGAGGCAGCCCGTCGCCCAGGTAGCCCCAGGCAGCGGCGATGGCACCCATGCCCGCGGCGCGGGCAGCCTGCATGTCGCGCAGGTCGTCGCCGACATACAAGCAGCGTGAGGCCTCGGTGCCGGTGAGGGTGCTGGCGAGCAGGAGCGGATCGGGCGCCGGCTTCGGGCGCGGCGAGGAATCTCCGCTGACGATGCAGGCGGCGCGTTGCGCCAGCCCCAGCGCTTCCATCAGCGGCAGGGTATAGCGACTGGTCTTGTTGGTGACGACGCCCCACTTGATGTTTTCCGCCTCCAGGCTTTCCAGCAGTTCCGAGACGCCTTCGAACAGCGTGGTGGCAACGCACAGCGAATCCCCGTAACAGGCGAGAAAGCGTTGATGGAGTTCAGCGTAACGGTCGTTCCCCGGCGCCAGATCGAAGCCGATGCCGAGCAGCCCGCGCACCCCTTTGGAGACATGCGGGCGGATTGTCTCGGCCGGCAGCGGGGCCTGTCCAGCCTCTCTGCGAAGCCGATTGAGCACTGAGCCGAGATCGGCGGCGGTGTCGGCCAGCGTGCCGTCGAGGTCGAACAGTACCGCTTCAATCATTTCTGGCGGTGCGCATCAGGTAATTGACATCGGTGTCCGCGCCGAGCGCGTAGGCCTTGCCGAAGGGGTTGTAGGTCATGCCGATGACCTCGTCCACCGCCAGGCCGGCTTCACGGCAGTAGCGGGCGAGTTCGGCCGGGCGGATGAATCGGGCGTAGTCGTGCGTGCCGCGCGGCAGCAGGTTGAGCACGTATTCTGCGCCGACGATGGCGAAGAGATAGGACTTCGGGTTGCGGTTGATGGTGGAGAAGAAAACCATGCCGCCCGGACGGACGAGCTGCGCACAGGCGCGCACCGTGCTGGCGGGGGCGGGCACGTGTTCGAGCATTTCGAGGCAGGTGACAACGTCGAATGTACCCGGCATTTCAGCGGCCAGATCCTCGGCCGAGATCTTACGGTAGTCAACCTTCCGGCCGGTTTCCAGCAGATGCAATTTTGCGACGGACAGCGCCTTGTCGGAGAGATCGATGCCGGTCACCACGGCGCCACACGCCGCCATGGATTCGGCCAGGATGCCGCCGCCGCAGCCGACGTCCAGCACCTGCTTTCCGGCCAGGCCGACGGCCCGGTCGATCCAGTTGAGGCGCAGCGGGTTGATGTCGTGCAGCGGTTTGAACTCGGATTCGGGATCCCACCAGCGGTGGGCCAGTTCGCTGAACTTGTCGAGTTCCGCCTGATCGGCGTTATGGCTTGCGGTCATTGTTTTCTTTGCTTGCTTGAATAAAAAAAGCCCTGCTTGCGCAGGGCTTTTTTACGACGATTTGCCGGACTACTTAGTGCCGATGACCTCGATCTCCACGCGGCGATCGGGCTGCAGGCACTCGATGAGTTTTTTCGACTTCGCCTCGGACTTGCCGCATTTGTCGCCGGTGACGGGCTGCTTCTCGCCCTTGCCCTCGGTGTAGACGCGGTTCGGCTCGACGCCTTTACCGACCAGGTAGGCCTTGACGGCTTCGGCACGCTTCTCCGACAGTTTCTGGTTGTACTTGTCGGAACCGACGCGGTCGGTGTGGCCGACGGCGATGATGACTTCCAGCTTCATGTCCTTCAGCTTGCCGGTGACGTCGTCCAGCTTGGCCTTGCCTTCGTTGCGCAGGACCGCCTTGTCGAAGTCGAACAGGGCGTCGGCAGCCAAGGTCACCTTTTGCGCGGCGGGTTTCGGCGTGGGGCCAGGCGCGGTTGCAGCCGGCTCAGCCTTTTTCACCAGTTCCGGATCGCACTCGGCGATGGCCATGGCGGGCGTCCAGCGGGTGGTCTTCCAGCACAGGCCGAAACCGCTCTTGGCAACCACGCCACGCGTGTCGAACAGGTAACCGTCGTTATTCGGCACTTGAGCAAGCGCGACGGAAGCGCTCATTCCAAGGGTCGCCAGCAGCGTAATCTTCGAAATATGTTTGTTCATGTTCCCCCTCGTTGCGGTGCGAAATGGATTGGATTAATCGGCCAAAAAACCAACGCAGTTATTAAAAACACGTTTGTTCCGGCCGAATACGTTTGGCCTTGCCGGATCAAGCGGTTAATTTATTCTGCCACAAATTGACGGTATCAAGCAATCGGCTTGTGTCGCATCCCCGCAACAGGCCATTTTGGACCTGCGGAGCGCCATTTACCCAGACATGGCTGACATGCTCCCTGCCGGCGGCATAGACCAGGTGGGAGGCCGGATCGAAACAGGGGCGTGTTTCAAGGGCATCGAGCCGGATTGCACACAGGTCGGCGGCCTTGCCGGGCTTGATCGAGCCGATCCGGTCTTCCATGCCCAGCGCGGCGGCGCCATTCAGGGTGGCCATGCGCAGTAGTTCATGTGCGTTCAGGACGGCGGCATCTCCAGAGGTGACTTTGGCCAGGAGCCCGGCGTGGCGCATTTCCTGGAAGAGGTCGAGGCGGTTGTTGCTGGCTGCGCCATCCGTGCCGAGGCCGATTCGAACCCCCCGCTTCGCCAGCCGGGCCGTCGGGGCGGCGCCGCTGGCAAGCTTCATGTTCGAGGTTGGGCAATGCGCCACGGCGCAGTTGTTTTCGCCCAGCAGGGCAATTTCGCGCTCGTCGAGGTGCACGGCATGCACCCCGATCAGGCCCGGGCCGAGCAGGCCCAGCCGGTGCAGTCGATCGAGCGGACGGACGCCGTGCCGGGCCAGACTTTGTTCGACCTCTCCGGACGTCTCGTGCACATGGATGTGGATCGGCAGATCGAGCTGGGCGGAGAGGGTGGCGATGCGCTCGAAGGTCCTGTCCGCCACCGTGTAGGGCGCATGCGGCGCCATGCAGAACGAGATCAGCGGGTCGCCGCGCAGGCGGTCCCGGGCGGCCAGTCCCTTGCTGAGGTAGTCGTCGGCATCCGTGGCATAGGCGGTGGGGAATTCGACGACGACCATGCCGAGCACGGCGCGCATGCCGAGACTGTGCGCCGCTTCCGCCGCCGCCTCGGGGAAGAAGTACATGTCGTTGAAGCAGGTGATGCCGCCGCGCAGCATCTCGGCGCAGGCGAGCAGCGTGCCGTCGCGCACGAAGGCGGCGGAGACGTGCCTGGCTTCGGCCGGCCAGATGCGCGTCTTCAGCCAGTCCATCAGCGGCAGGTCGTCGGCGATGCCGCGCAGCAGCGCCATGGCGGCATGGGTGTGCAGGTTGACCAGGCCCGGGATCAGCACCTGCTGCGGCAGGGTGATTCGTTGGGCCGGATGATAGCGGCCTTGCGCGTCCCTCGAAGGAAGGACGTCGATGATCTTTCCGGCCGAAACTGCCACGGCGTGGTCTTCGAGCACCACGCCTTGCGGTTCGACCGGTATGAGCCAGCGCGGCTCGATCAGCAGGTCTATCGGTTGGGACATGCGTAAAAAAACCCCGCCAATGGAAGGGCGGGGTTTTTGTTTGCGGGACCGGCTTACTTCGCCGGGCCCTGCACTTCGACGACGACTCGGCGATTCGGCGCCAGGCACTCGATGAGCTGCTTGCGCGGCTGCTTGTCGTCGCACTTGACACCGGGCACGGCCTGCGTCTTGCCGGCGCCCATGGTTTCGAGCGAATCGGCCTTGGCGCCCTTGCCGGTGAGATAGGCTTTGACGGTTTCGGCGCGCTTCTCGGAGAGCTTCTGGTTGGCCTCGTGACTGCCGATGCGATCGGTGTGGCCGGTGATCAGCATCAGCTTGACGCTCGCGCAGTTGCCCAGCTTGGCCAGCACGTTCTTGTCCAACTGGTCCTTGCCGGCGGCGCTCAGGTTGGCCTTGTTGAAAGCGAACGTGGCGTCGGTCTGCAGAGAATAGGTGAAATTGCAGGTTTTCGGCGCGGGGGCCGGTTTCGGCGCCTCGACGGCCTTGGGCGGCTCGGGTTTCTTCACCAGATCGGGATCGCACTCGGCAATGGCCATGGCCGGCGTCCAGCGGGTGGTCTTCCAGCACAGGCCGAAACCGCTCTTGGCGACGAGGCCGCGCGTGTCGAACAGGTAGCCGTCGTTGTTCGGAACCTGGGCGCTGGCGGTCATGACGGTCAGGCCGATAGCGGCGGCAAGAAGGGCTTGGGATACATGAGTGATTTTCAAGATTTCATCCTCCACTGGCTTGAGAGATTGTTCTGATTTTCCGGCGGGGCGGCATGCCGGTTCCGACATTCAACCGCTGAATTTAAGCACAAAAACCAAAGGCCTACAACTTGTAGTCAGGACGACAATTGACTGTCCGAAGCCTATCACTGACAGCCGCGATGAGCAGTGGCGGCATGCTAAACTTATGGCTTTTTGGTGAAGGGCCTTGCCCTGCCTTCGGTTCCCCTTTCGATGACCACTCAATTCGCCAAAGAAACCCTTCCGGTCAGCCTCGAAGAGGAGATGCGGCATTCCTACCTCGATTACGCCATGAGCGTGATCAAGGGTCGGGCGCTGCCGGACGTGCGCGACGGACTCAAGCCGGTGCACCGGCGTGTGCTCTTTGCCATGCACGAGCTGTCCAACGACTGGAACAAGGCTTACAAGAAATCCGCCCGCATCGTCGGCGACGTCATCGGCAAGTACCATCCGCACGGCGATACCGCGGTCTACGACACCATCGTCCGCATGGCGCAGCATTTCAGCCTGCGTTACATGCTGGTGGATGGCCAGGGCAACTTCGGCTCGGTCGACGGCGACAACGCTGCGGCCATGCGCTACACGGAAATTCGCATGGCGCGGATCGGCCACGAACTGCTCGCCGACATCGACAAGGAGACCGTCGACTTCGGGCCGAACTACGACGGATCCGAGCGCGAGCCCCTCATCCTGCCGGCGAAGATACCCAACCTGCTCATCAACGGCAGCTCGGGCATCGCCGTCGGCATGGCGACCAATATCCCGCCGCACAACCTGAACGAAGTGGTAGACGGCTGCCTGGCGCTGCTCGACAACCCCGAACTGGGCATCGAGGAGCTGATTGGAATCATTCCGGCGCCGGACTTCCCCACCGCCGGCATCATCTACGGC
>JADFDL010000080.1 GCA_018262875.1 Rhodocyclaceae bacterium
TGTTCTTCGCCTGGCTGGCCTACGACAGCAGCAGCCCGGACCTCGCCGTGCGGCAGACGCTCGACCTGATGGTGCAGCGCGCCTACGCCGTGATGAGCAGCGACGTGTTGATCGCCATCCCGCTGTTCGTCTTCATGGGCTATCTCGTCGAGCGCGCCAACCTCATCGAGAAGCTGTTCAGGAGCATCCACCTGGCGCTGGCGCGCATCCCCGGTTCGCTCGCCGTGGCGACGCTGGTCACCTGCGCCATTTTCGCCACCGCCACCGGCATCGTCGGCGCGGTGGTGACGCTGATGGGCCTTCTGGCCTTCCCGGCCATGCTGCGCCACGGCTACGACATCCGTCTGTCGGCCGGTTCAATTACCGCCGGCGGCTGCCTCGGCATCCTCATCCCGCCCTCGGTGCTGCTGATCGTCTACGGCGCCACCGCCGGCGTCTCGGTGGTGCAGCTCTACGCTGGCGCCTTCTTCCCCGGCCTGATGCTGGCGGGCCTCTACATCGCCTACGTCATCATCCTCGCCAAGCTGAAACCGCATCTGGCGCCGCCGCTCTCCGCCGCGGAGCGCATCGTGCCGCTGCCGCCGCACAACCAGGCGCTGTCCGACGCCATCGGCCGCAATGCCCTGGCGGCGCTGCTCTCGGCGCTGAAGGGGCGCGCCAACCTGGATGTCTCCGCCGCAACGATCCTCAAGCAGCTCGTCATCGTGCTGCTGCCAGCCGCGGTCTGGTTTGGCAGCATGGGGCTGGTGTACAAATCCGTCACCAAGCCGCCGGAGCAGGTGGACGTGTCCGGCCTGCAGGAAATGGGCAGCGGCGCCGCCCTCGAGGAGGAGGCTGACGAAGGGGAAAAGGAGCAGGCCGAGGGCGTCTCCGAGCCGCCTGCGGAAGAAGAGGAAGGGGCGGAGGGCGTCAAGGAGCCGCCTGCCGAGGGCGTGAAGGAACCCCCCGCCGAGGAAGCGAAGGCAGCGGCGGAGAAGCCCGCTGCCGGCGAGAAAGCCGGGGCGCCGCCCGCGCCTGTCGTCGAGGCGGAACGCCTGCCCGCGCCGACAAGCTACTGGATCGTGCTCGCCGCCGGCACCGCCGCCGTGCTGTTCTTCTACTGGATCTTCGATTTCGCCCGGCTGGAAATCTTCAAGATGCTGCTGGGCTCGTTCTTTCCGCTCGCGGTGCTGATCCTTTCCGTGCTCGGCTCCATCGTCTTCGGCCTCGCCACGCCGTCGGAAGCAGCGGCCGTCGGCTCGCTCGGCGGCATCCTGCTGGCGGCGGCCTACCGGCGGCTCAACCTGGGCGTGCTGAAGGAGTCGGTATTCCTCACGGCGAAGACCACGGCCATGGTGTGCTGGCTATTCGTCGGCTCGTCGATCTTCTCGGCAGCCTTCGCGCTGCTCGGCGGGCAGGCGCTGGTGGAACAATGGGTGCTGTCGCTCGACATGACGCCGCTGCAGTTCATGATCCTGGCCCAGTTCATCATCTTCATCCTCGGCTGGCCGCTGGAGTGGACCGAGATCATCGTCATCTTCATGCCGATCTTCATCCCGCTGCTGGCGCACTTCAACGTCGATCCGCTGTTCTTCGGCCTGCTGGTGGCGCTCAACCTGCAGACGGCCTTCCTCAGCCCACCGGTGGCGATGGCGGCGTTCTACCTGAAGGGCGTCGCACCGCCGCACGTCACGCTGAACCAGATCTTCGCCGGCATGCTGCCGTTCATGGGCATCCAGCTGCTGGCGCTGGTGCTGCTCTACATGTTCCCCGACATCGGGTTGTGGCTGCCGAGGGTGCTCTACCAGTAACCGATCAGGCGCTTGTGGCCGGCTTCTGTTCCAGGCAGGCGCGATGGTTGCTGGCGCCGCCGCGGATGTGCCCGGCCCACCACAGGGCGAGGAAGGTCTGTAGTTCGTCGCGGTCGAAATGCTCGGTGGTGGCGATTTCGTCTGCGAGGTAGTCGAACTCCTCGCGTTCGCTGCGGTAGTCGTCGAGTTCCGCATAGCCGCAGCGCGCGAGCAGGGCTTCCTCGGCGGCGAAGTGCTCGCGCGCGAGGTTCATCAGTTCCTTGAAGGTCTCGTCGAAGCGCCGATCGTCTGCCGCGTCGAGGCAGTCGGCCAGCGCGTTGCAGCGCGCCAGGATGGCCTGATGCTGCGCGTCGAGGCTTGCGTTGCCGACGCCGTGGCGCGGCGCCCATTCCAGCCGGTTCGGCATCGTCAGAATCCCAGCGACTCGACGACGGCGACCAGGTCGGCGAAGCTGGCCGCATCGAGCTTCTGTGCCAGCGCCGCCTTGTCCAGCCCCTCGCACTCGAATTTGGTCAGGCCGACCTCGAAGGACAGTTCGCGGATCTCCAGCGGCGACATGAAGCCGATGTGGCAGATGTGGGCGATGCACTGGCGCTCCGGTTCGCTGAGATCGAGGCCGTGGTGCTTGAGGATTTCGAGGTAGCGCTCCGCCGTGCGGTTGAGCCTGCCGCTGATCTCCATGGTGTTCTTCTGGCCGTCCGTGAGGATGGCCAGCGGCGGCCCGAAGAAAACCGGCGTCTTGCCGACCTTGCGGGTTTGTACATCGCGCGTCAGCGCGGGGGCGACCCAGGCGGGGTCGCCCCTGACGGGAGCGGGCTTCTCGGGCGAATCCGACATCAGCGCGACATCAGTGCGGGATCGGATGCATCAGCTCGTGCTTGGCATCCTTCATGCCCTTCGGCAACTGGGGCGAAGGCTCCGGCTGCAACTGGACGAAGCCGCGGTTGCGCGCGCCGTCCTGCACGTTGTGCGGGTTGTGGCACTCGGTGCAGGTGAACCAGCGCTTCTTGCCGGTGCTGGTGAAATCGCCGATGCGCTTGCCGTGGATGCCGTCTCGCCAGTCGCGCAGCTTGTCGCCGTGGCACTTGCCGCACAGGAGCTGCGGCTGGTCGAAGCTGACCGGGTCGCCGTAGTGGTCGACCAGCATGTTGCGCTTGGTCGTATGGTGACAGTCCATGCACCAGATGCGGCCGCGACCATGCTGGAGATTCGCGAGGTCGGGCACCATCGCCTCCATGGTCGGGTTCGGCTTGGCCCTCTTGTCCTTCGGCAAGGTCGGCGGATTGGCGTTGGGGCCGACGCCGTTGTGGCAGGCCGTGCCGCACATCGGCATCAGCGCCAGCTTCTCCGAGCGCGGCTTGACCACGGCATGCCCCTCGGGAAGCTTCTCCAGCATCGGCATCTTGCCCATCGGCACGGTGCCCTCGTAGGGGTCGCCGTACCAGAGCGCCGCGCCCGTCGTCGGCGAGCATTTGACGTTGGGCAGGCCCGGCTTGATTTCCTGCTGGGTGATTTCGGAGGCGCCCTTGCGGCTCTCGAAGCAGACGACGGGCTCCTTCGCCGCCGCTGCCGCTGCCGGGGCAGGTTCGGCCGCCTTGTCTGCGGCGGAAAAGGCGTAAACCGCGCTGCCGCAGAAGGCGGCAACCAGTGTGTAAATAGCAAGTTTTTTCATGATCGTCGTCTTACTTCGCCGCGCCGTACTTGATCTCGCCCTGCAGGATGCCGATGGCGCCCTTGAGCAGGATGGTCAGGATGAAGAAGCCGAAGGCCCAGATGCCGAGGGTCAGCAGCCACTCGACGAAGGTCGGGTAGTACTCCGTCACCTCGCCGATCGGCGTCGGGATGAAGCCCGGCACGATCAGGCCCATGCCCTTCTCGATCCAGATGCCGGCGAAGGCCATCGTGCAGGGGATCGGCAGCAGCTTGAAGTTGTTGCGGATCGACGGGATCAGGAACAGCACGAAGGAGACGACCATCAGGATCACCGCGCCCCAGAACCACGGCACCAGATTGGTCAGGCCGTGCAGGCCGAACATCAGGTAGTAGAGGCCGTTGGCGTGCTCGGTGCGGGCGTACAGCTCGACGACGATTTCCGACATGGTCAGGAACAGCGCGATGCCGAGGCACCAGGTGACGATGGTCGTCAGCAGCTTGATGGCGCTGTCGTCGACCCAGAACCTGGTGTTGTTGCGGATGACGAGGAAGGCCAGGATGATCAGGCAGGGGCCCGCCGCGAAGGCCGTCGCGATGAAGCGGATCGGCATCATGCTGTGGAACCACATCGGGCGCGCCGGCATGGTCGAGATCAGGAAGGCCGTGACGGTGTGGATCGACAGCGCCCAGACGATCGAGATGTACACCAGCGGCATGAAGAACTTCTTGTTGATCTCGCCGCCCGTGTATTTCACCCACAGGTAGTAGAAGCCGCAGATGGCGTTGAGGATCAGATAGCCGGTCAGCACCAGCACGTCCCAGCCCAGCATCGAGTGCGGGAAGTTGTAGATGCCGATGAGCGGGAGCATGTGCCAGAGGCGGTCCGGCCGCCCCATGTGGGCGAAGACGAACATCGTCACCATGATGACGGCGGAGATCGCCAGCATCTCGCCCAGCACCGTCACCTTGTGCATGCCCTCGTGGTGGTAGACATACGCCGGGAAGACGATGGTCACCGCCCCGGCGGCGACGCCGACGAGAAACACCAGGTTGGCGAAGTAGAGGCCGTCGTGGATCTGGCTGGTCATGCCGGTGACGATCAGGCCCTCGGTGTTCTGCAGGTAGAACACGTACATCATGCCGACGATGAGCACCGCCAGCGAGCCCATCCAGGCGTAGAACTTGGTGCCGCCCTTGAGGACATAACGGGTGTAATCGGAAGTGAAGCTGATCAGTTGTTGCACGGTCGGCTCCTCAATCGTAGAAGTAGAAGAATTTCGGGAAGGTGTTGAGCTCGGCCTTCAGGCGGAAGACGTTTTTCCGCTCCAGGATCTTGCTCACTTCGCTTTCCGGATCGAGCAGGTTGCCGAACTTGCGCGCGCCGACCGGGCAGACCTCGACGCAGGCCGGGTAGCGGTCGTGGCGGGTGCGCTGCAGGCACCAGTGGCACTTCTCGACGACGCCGCGCATGCGCGGGCGGTTGCCGAGGTAGTGCGTCACCGGGTTCATCTCTTCCTTGGGCAGCACCGGCGTGGTGAGGTTGATGCGGCGCGCCCAGTAGGGGCAGGCGCCCATGCACATGCGGCAGCCGATGCACCAGTTGTAGTCGATCACCACCGGGCCGTCGGCCTCGCGGTAGGTCGTGCGCACCGGGCAGACCTTGACGCAGGGCGGCTTCTCGCACTGCATGCAGGCGATCGGCATGTAGGTGGCGTCCTTCTCCGGCACCGCCTCGGGTGCGTAGTGGTACTGGCCCTCGAGCACCTGGCCGGCCGGCGTGTAGGCGTTGCCGCCGACCTGGATGCCGAGCCCTTCTGGGTAGCCGTGGCCCATCTTGTCCTTGGAGAACTCGCCGCGCTCCATGCGCAGCACCTGGATCCACTCGATCTTCTCGCCCGGCCTGGTGCCGCGCGACTGGTTGTTCTCGGCGACGCAGGCATGCACGCAGCGGCGGCAGCCGATGCACTTGCGGATGTTCAGGGCGTAGCCCATCAGCACGCCGGGCTGGGCGTCGGTGGTGTCGACCGTGACCTGCTTGCCGTACTCCTGCGAGTAGCGCCGCTCGAGCCGGAGGCGGGCCTCGGCCTTTTCCGCGTCCGTCATCAGCCGGTAGTTCTTCTGGAAGTGTTCGCCCCACTCCGCCGCCGCCTCGGCGTCGTCGGACTGGGTCATCAGCGCCGCCGTGCCCATCAGGGACGACAGGCTCAGCATGCCGCCGGCCTTGAGGAAGTCGCGGCGGCTGGTTTTCGGCGCGCTCGCGGCGGGGTCCGCCGACGCCGGCGTCGTGCAGGCGGGGGGGTGCTCCTTGGCCGGGCAGGCCTGGGGAGTCTCCTTGATGGTCACGATGGTTCTCCTTTAGGCTGAAATAATTTAATGCTGAGAAGATGCGGCAAGCCAAAAACAGTCGCGCGATCATACTCACGGAGGCCGGCCTGGTAACTGAGGCAGGTCAAATTTCCGGTGGATCGTTGCGCGGCGACTGACGATTCGATTATCATCGAACCATGGAAATGAAAAAGACCGTGAATTGCCTCGCCGCCCTGGCCCAGGAAACCCGCCTGGCGGTCTTCCGTCTACTCGTGCAGGCCGGGCCGGAGGGGCTGTGTGCCGGCGACATCGGCGCGCGGCTGAGGGTGGCGCCGGCGACGCTTTCGTTCCATCTTGCCCAACTGGCCAACGCCGGCCTGGTGCAGGCGCGCCAGCAGAGCCGCTTCATCTTCTATTCCGCCAACTTCGATGCCATGAACGGCATCGTCGGCTTCCTCACCGAGAACTGCTGCGGCGGCAAGCCCTGTCCGCCCGCCAAGGCCAAACGCAAGAAAACCGCCACTTCCTGACCGATCATGACGCAACGCATCTTCAACGTGCTGGTGCTTTGCACCGGCAACTCCGCCCGCAGCATCTTGGGCGAGGCGCTCTTCAACCATTTGGGCAAGGGCCGCGTGCGCGCCTTTTCCGCCGGCTCCAAGCCGGCCGGGCGGGTGAACCCGGTGGCGCTGGAGACGCTGGAGAAGCACGGCATGGTCATGACCGACGCGCGCAGCAAGTCCTGGGACGAGTTCGCCGTATCGGGGGGACTGACTTTCGATTTCATCTTCACCGTCTGCGACAACGCAGCGAACGAGGCCTGCCCGGTCTGGCCCGGCCATCCGGCCACGGCGCACTGGGGCATTCCCGATCCGGCCCATGTCGAGCCGATCGAAGCGCGGCGCGAAGCCTTCGAGACGACCTACCGGCAACTCAAGCGGCGCGTCGAATCCTTCCTCGCGCTGCCGCTCGAATCCATGAACCGCGAGGAGGCGATTGCCGCCGCCCGCCGCATCCACGAGGAGCATTGATGAGTGCGCAGTGCGAAGTCACCGCCAAGGCCGCCGCCGGCGCGCCGATGAGCCTGTTCGAGCGCTACCTCACCGTCTGGGTCTTCCTCTGCATCGTCGCCGGCATCGCGCTCGGCCAGTTCGTGCCGGCGCCGTTCCAGGCCCTCGGCCGCATGGAGGTGGCGAACGTCAACCTCCCGGTGGGGCTCCTCATCTGGGTGATGATCATCCCGATGCTGGTCAAGGTCGATTTCGGCGCGCTGCACGAGGTCCGCAAGCACGTGCGCGGCATCGGCGTGACGCTGTTCGTGAACTGGCTGGTGAAACCCTTCTCGATGGCCTTTCTCGGCTGGCTCTTCATCCGTCACCTGTTCGCGCCGTATCTGCCCGCCGACCAGATCGACAGCTACATCGCCGGCCTGATCCTGCTCGCCGCCGCGCCGTGCACGGCGATGGTTTTCGTCTGGAGCCGGCTCAGCAACGGCGACCCGCTGTTCACCCTCTCGCAGGTGGCCTTGAACGATTCCATCATGGTGTTCGCCTTCGCCCCCATCGTGGGCCTGTTGCTCGGCATCTCGGCGATCACCGTGCCGTGGGACACGCTGGTGACTTCCGTCGTGCTCTATATCGTCAT
>JADFDL010000081.1 GCA_018262875.1 Rhodocyclaceae bacterium
GCGAGCTCCTGGAAGAGCGCGCGCGGGAAGGCGCGCGCCTCGTCCAGCGCCGCCGCCTGCGGCGCGATGCGCTCGTCGCAGAAACGCGCGAAGGTGTCGCGGATCTGGCGTTGCTCGTCGGTCAGATCGAAGTTCATGAAGCCTCCTTCGACACAGAGGACACAGAGGCATAGAGAACACAGAGAAAGGCATAACCGAAAAGAATCTCTCTGTGCCCTCTGTGTCTCTGTGCTCTCTGTGTTGAAAGCGGTGTCGTCTTCATTGCGCCAACTCCGCTTCCGTCATGCCGTAGTCGTGCATCGCCGCTTCCTTCGAGACGACGCCGTTGCGCACTTCTTCGCACAGCAGCTTGCGGTCGCGCTTTTTCGGGTTGCCGTAGCCGCCGCCGCCGCTCGCCACCTGGTGGTACACCGTGCCCTTGGGCACGCCGGTGATGAGATCCTTGTTCTTCGGCACCACGGTCTGGCCGTCTGGGTAGTTCAGGCGGATGAAGTTGAGTCCGCCTTCGCCGCCGCCGAAGAGGCCGAAGGCCGGCTCGAAGTCGCCGTCGCCGAAAGTCACCAGTTGCGTGTCGTCGGAGCCGATCTCGAAGATGGTTTCCACGCCGAGGCCGCCGCGCCACTCGCCGGCGCCGGCCGAGTCGGGCAGCAGTTCATGCTTCACCAGGGTGTGCGGCGTTTGCTGCTCGAACATCTCGTAGTCCTGGTCGAGGACGCCGCCGGAGGCGTCGATCATGCCGATGTGGTCGTAGCCGTCCATGCCCTGCATGGCGCCGGAGCCGCCCTTCAGGCCCATGAAGCCGATGTCGACGTACTGTTCGTTATTCTCCGGGTCGGTGCCGGTGGTGAGCGAGCAGAGCAGGTTGTTCCAGCCGGCGGTGACGCGGTCGGGCATCACCGGCGCCAGGGCGCGCTGGATGGCGTCGGCATTGGGTGGGCAGAGGTGGTTGCCGAAAGTGGTGGCCTTCGGGTAGGCGGCGTTGAGGATGGTGCCCTCGGGGATGACGATCTCGATCGGTTGCACCATCCCTTCGTTGTGCGGAATGTCCGGGTTCACCATCTGCAGGAGCGTCAGGATGGTGGCCGAGGCGCTCGAGGTAAACGTGCCATTCACGAAGCCGTTGGTCTGCGCGTCGGTGCGCGAGTAGTCGAACTTGATCGACTTGTCCTTCACTTCGATGTCGACGCGGATGGTGAACTTGCTGCCCACGTGACGACCGTCGTAATAGACGTAGCCTTCGCCGCTGTACCTGCCGTTGGGAATCTTGGCAATCTCGGCTTCCATCATCTTGCGCGTGGCTTCGAACAGCGCCTGCTTGTGCGCCTCGTAGCTCTCCAGGCCGTACTTGTCGAGCAGTTCGAGCAGGCGGCGCTCGCCGACGGTGCACGCGCCCATCTCCGCCTTCATGTCGTGCTGCACGATGTCGAGGCGGATGTTGGCGAAGATCAGGTTCCAGACGTCCTTCCTCAGTTTGCCTTTCTCGACCACCTTCACCGGCGGGATGCGCAGCGCTTCCTGCCAGACTTCGACGGCGTTCGGGTTGTAGCCGCCGCGGACGTTGCCGCCGATGTCGGCCTGGTGCCCCTTGACGGCAGTCCACGCCACCAGCTTGCCGCCGAGGAAGATCGGCTTGTAGACGGCGACGTCGTTGTTCTGGTTGCCCAGGCTGAAGACGTCGTTGTGAAAAATCACGTCGCCCGGGTGCAGGTCGTCGCCGAAATAGTCCTTGATGTATTTACACACCGGCGCCAGAGAGAAGGCGAGGATGGGCAGGTTCTCGGTCTGCTCGAGCATGTTGCCCTCGCCGTCGTAGAGGCCGGTGACGTAGTCCTTGGCCTCGCAGAGGATCGGCGAGCGCGTGGTCTGCTCCATCGAGATGCTCATCTCGTCGGTGATCGACTTGAAGGTCCGCGCGTAGACGGACAGGAGGATGGGATCGATCTTCATGCTGGGGTTGCCTCCTTGCACAAACCGGATTTGACGAGTTCTTCGCGCCCTTTGCGATAGAGGACGAAGGAGCCGAGGCTGTCGATGACGCCGTCGAAATTGCTGCTGACGAAGACGGCGGTGGTTTCTTCCTCGATCATGGACGGGCCTTCGACGCGGTTGCCGAAGCGCAGTTTGTGGCCGTCGTAGATCGGCACCTCGCGGAAGGCCTTGGTCTCCGGCAGATACACGCTGCGGCGGCCCTTGAGCGCCGTCGCAGCGTCCGTGCCGGACCAGGCTTCCTCGCGGTAGGCGGGCTTGTCGGTCTGGCCGATCGATTGCACGCGCACGTTGATGATTTCGATCGGCGCGTTTTCCTGCTCCAGCGAATAGCCGTAGAGGCGGTTGTGCTCGTCGTGAAAGGCGCGGGCGATGGCGCCGATGTCGCCTCCGGCGACCGCCTTGCGTGGCACCAGGAAGGACACTTCGTGGTACTGCTTGATGTAGCGGCAGTCGAACTTGATGTCGTGGCGGCGGCGGCTCTCGGGGATGCGCTCTTCGGTGAGCTGGCGCGCGCCTTCGGCCGACATCTCGTCGATCATCGCGGTCAGGCGCGGCCAGTCGATGGCATCGAGGCGCGAGACGAAGGTGCGCACGAAGTCGTGCTTCAACTCGCTCATCAGCATGCCGAAGGCGCACAGCACGGAGGATTCGCGCGGCACGATCTGGAAGGGAATTTCCAGTTCTTCGCAGATCAGGCAGGAATGGATCGGGCCGGCGCCGCCGGCCGGAATGTAGGGGAACTCGCGCGGGTCGAAGCCGCGCTTGATGGTCACTTCGCGCACGCCCTGCGCCATGTTGTTGCAGGCGACGCGGTACATGCCGGCGGCGGCTTCCTCGACGGTCAGGCCCATCGGTCTGGCGATGTGCGTCTCGATCGCCCGGCGCGCGGCGGCGAGATCGAGCTTCATCCTGCCGCCGGCGAAGTAGTCCGGCGCGAGGTAGCCAAGCACGACGTTGGCGTCGGTGGTGGTGGGCAACGTGCCGCCCTTGCCGTAACAGGCCGGGCCGGGGTCGGCGCCGGCGCTTTGCGGGCCCATGCGCAGCAGGCCGCCCTCGTCGAGCCAGCCGATCGAGCCGCCGCCGGCGCCGATGGTGTGGATGTCGAGCATCGGCAGGGCGATCTTGTGGCGGGCGATCTCGCCGTCGTTCTTGATCATCGGGCTGCCGACGGCAACCGAAGCTTCGAAGCTGGTGCCGCCCATGTCGGTGATAATGCACTTGTCCTGGCCGTGCGGGCGCACGTAGAAGAGGCCGGCGCCGGGGCCGCCGGCGGGGCCGGAGAGGAGCGTCAGCGCTGCCTTCTCGCGCGCCAGTTGCGGCGTGATGACGCCGCCGTTCGATTGCATGATGAGCAGCAGGCCCTTGAAGCCGATGCCCTTCAGGCGGCCGACGAGCTGGTCGAGGTAGTGGTTGAGCTTCGGGCCGACGTAGGAATTGAGCGCCGTGGTGCTGATGCGCTCGTAGAAGCGGATCGAAGGCAGCAGGTCGGTCGATACGGAGAGGTAGGCGTCGGGCATTTCCCGCTTCACCAGTTCCGCCGCCGCCTGCTCGTGGGCCGGGTTGGCGAAGGAGTTCATGAAACAGATCGACACGGCCGCAACCTTTTCCTGCTTGAAGAGGGCGATGGCCTCACGCACCTCGTCCAGGTCGAGCGGCGTCACTTCGCGGCCGGCGCGGTCGAGGCGGCCCTTGATGCCGGCGCGAAGAAAACGCGGCACCAGCGGCGTCACGTTGGCGTAGCGGTTGTTGTACTGCTCCTCGCGGATGCCGCGGCGCATCTCCAGCGCGTCACGCACGCCCTCGGTGGTGAGCAGGGCGGACTTGGCGCCGGTGTGCGTCAGCGTGGCGTTGGTGGTGACGGTCGTGCCATGCACGATGGTGTCGATGGTCGGCGCGAAGGCTTCCAGCGTCAGCGGCGGGTTCTGCGCGGCGGCGATATCCGTCAGCCCGTTCACCACGGCGATCGACGGATCGGATGGCGTGGACAGCGATTTGAAAATCGCCGGCTCGGCGCCGTCGCGGGTGACGACGAAGTCGGTGAAGGTGCCGCCAACGTCGATTCCGATCTTGAGTGCCATATGATTTCCTTGGGTTTCTGTTTTATGCGACTGGCGCGTGCCGGACCAGTTGGCGCAGTTCTTCCTTGCGAATCTTGCCGAGGGCGGTCTTCGGCAGTTCGCCGACGAAGAGCACGTCCTTGGGATGTTTGTAGCGGGCGAGGCGGCCGTCGAACAGCTTGAGGATGTCGCCGGCCGAGGGCTGTCGGCCGGACTTCGGCACGACGACGGCGACGGCGATCTCGCCCCAGCGGGCGTCGGAACGGCCGACCACCGCCGCTTCGGCAATGTCCTCGCATTGCATCAGCACGTTTTCCAGTTCGGCCGGATAGATGTTCTCGCCGCCGGAGATGATCATTTCCTTTTTGCGGCCGACGACAGTGAGAAAACCTTTGTCATCGACCCAGCCCATGTCGCCCGTGCGGTACCAGCCTTTGTCCATTGCGGCGGCGGTCGCCTCGGGGTTGCGCCAGTAGCCGGCAAACAGGTTGCGGCCCTGCACGACGATTTCGCCGGCTTCGCCCGCCGGCAAGTCGGCGTCGTCGGGACCGACGATGCGCAGCCGGCAGTGCAGGGCGGCGCGGCCGGTCGAACCGACCTTGCGCTGTGCCTCGTCGCGCTTGAGGTAGGCGGCGATCGGACAGGTTTCGGTGGCGCCGTAGACCTGGGTCATCGGCACGCCGCGGGTATGCACGGCCTCGATCATGCGCAGCGGCACGATGCTCGATCCGATGCTCATCATGCGCAGGCTGGAGAAATCGGTGGAAGACCAGCGCGGGCTGGCTATCATCATGTCGACCACGGCGGGGACAGTGAGTACCAGGGTGATGCGCTCGCGAGCGATGGCGTCGAGCGCCGCCTCCGGATCGAAGCGCGGATGTAGTACCAGCGTGCAGCCGGTGCGCAGCGCAGGCGTGGTCTGGATGTTGAGGCCGCCGACGTGGAACATCGGCAGTATGGTCAGCACGCGGTCGTCCGGTGTCATGGCGTGCATGTCGACGCTGTTGTCTGCGTTGCAGTCGATGGCGCCCTGGGTGAGCACGACGCCCTTCGGCTTGCCGGTCGCGCCGGAGGTGTAGCAGATGAGGAGCGGGGTGTTCGGGTCGATGCTCAGGTCGTGGGCGACGCTGCCGTGGCCGCTGTCGAGGAATTCATCCCAGGGCTGCCAGTCGGCGGCGCTACTGCCGAGGGAGACGAGCTTCATCGCGCCGAGCTCCTTGCGGCAGGTGTCGGTCTGATCGAGGAATGGCGCTTCCACCACCAGCACGCCGGGCGGGCAGTCGTCGAGCATCTGCCGGTGCTCGGGGCCGGCCAGGCGCCAGTTGAGCGGCATGAAGAGGGCGCCGAGGCGGGCGCAGGCGAAGAACAGGGCGAGCATTTCCGGACTGTTGTGGCCGAGGAAGGCCGCGCAGCTACCGCGGCGCACGCCCGCTGCGGCGAGGGCCGCTGCCGTGCGCCCGATCAGGTCCGCGAAATCCCGGTAGCTGAGGTCGCGGCCGCCATAGCGGATGGCGGTCTTCGCGGGCGTTGCCGCCGCGTGCCGTCCGATCCACTCAGAAATGTCCATCCTTCTTCTCCGTTCGGGACGTTTATTTCGCGCCGGTCACTTCGATCACCACCGCCATCGCCGTGTCGCCGGCGGCGCAGCCGGTGAACAGGCCCCAGCCGCCGCCGCGCAGGGCCAGTTCCTCGATCACCTCGATGATGGCCCGCGTGCCCATCGGCGCCTGCGGGTGGCCCCAGACCAGCGAGCAGCCGTAGTTGTTCATGGTCTTCAGATCGGCGCCGGTCTCGCGCGCGAAGAAGAGGTCGTTGATGGCGAAGGGGTTGTGCGTCTTGATCGCCGCCATGTCCTTGATCGTCTTGCCGGCCTGGGCGAGGGCCTGCTGCGCCGCCGGGACGGTGGCCTCGGGCATGTGGGCGAGCGCGGCGCGGGCGAGGCCGAAGCCGTGCAGGCGCACGGCGATCTTCGGATCGCGCGACAGTTCGCGCGCCTTGGCTGCCGTCGTGACGACGATGCCGGCATTGCCGTCGGCCGGATGCGTCTGGCCGCCGAAGGTGACGGTGCCGCCTTCCATGACCGGCTTGAGCTTGGCCAGTCCCTCGGCTGTGGAGAGATTGATGCCCTCGTCAGCCTCCATGGCGCTGACCGTTTTTTTGAAGTTCGGCGCCGGCACCTCGAAGGGCAGGGTCATGAAGCGCTTGAGGAAGGCGGCGCCGTTATCCAGCGCCTGGCGGTATTGTTCCTCGCGGCGCAGCACCACTTCGTGCTGCTCGGCTGTGCCGATGCCGTGCTTCTTCGCCACGTTCTCCGCCGTCTGCAGCATGGAGTGGCGGCCGAGCGGATCGCAGCCGAAGTTGTCCATCACCCAGTCCTCGGCGATGCCGGTGCCGCCGGGGCCCTTCGGGTTCGGGTAGTAGAGGTGCGGGCCGTTGGAGGTGCGGTCGCAGTTGACCACCAGCGCCGTGCTGCAGAGACTGACTTCTATCTCCTGCACTGCCGCGAGCAGGGTGCGCACGCCGGTGGCGCAGGCCTGCATCAGGGTCGGGCCGCCGGCCTGGCCGGCGCCGACGAGGCCGGTCAGCCAGGGCAGGCCGTAGAAGGAATGCTTCTGCGGCACAGAGAAGCCGAGCGCGCCGTAGTCGAATGTTTTTGGATCGATCTTGCGCTTTGCCAATTCGTTCTTTGCGACGTGGGCGGCGAACTCGATGCTGTGCAGGTTGGCGAAGCTGCCCTGCCAGCGGGCGAAGGGTGTGCTCCAGTAGGCGCCATAGGGGATTTCTGCCTTGTAGCTCATCGTGGTTCCTTAATCGGTTGCGGGTTGGTCCAGGCCGGTGGCGGCGATGAAGCAGCGCTTGGCCTCGCCCAGGTGGTCGCGCATGGCCTCTGCCGCGGCCTCGCCGTCGCCGGCGGCGAGGGCTTCGGCGATGCGCTTGAGGCCCTTCAGCACGATGTTGCGAATTTTCGGGTCGCCCAGGGTGAGGGCACGGATGCGCATCATGTGGTCGGCGTATTGCTCGATGGCCTTGACCAGGCGGCGGTTCGGCACCAGGTCCTTCCAGGTATTGCGAAAGCGGATGTTGGCCTCACGGAAGGCGTCGGCATCCTCCGCCTTGTAGGCGGCTATTGCATCGGCGAGCGCCTCGTCCAGCGGGGCGCGGACAGTTGCTTCGGTGGTCAGCTCGGCGACGCGGCGCACGGCGGCCGGCTCGAGGAGGAAACGCACCTCGTAGATATCCTCGACAT